>CAIJTV010001075.1:0-3442 GCA_903823635.1 uncultured Planctomycetaceae bacterium | reverse complement strand
CGATGTCCGCGCCTTCGACTGAATTCGCAATGGCAATGGGACGCTGCTGAAGCGGCCGAACTGCGAAAGAAGATTCGCATCTTCTTTGTCCCCAATCCAAATTCTCCGACTGGAACACTTTGGGCGGCCGAGCAATTGGCTCAACTTCTGCCCGAGCAGGGTGTGCTGGTTCTCGACGAAGCCTACGGTGATTTTTGTCAGAAACCGCACCGCGGCGAATTGTTGCGAAACGATCTTTTTGACGGCCGCATGATCGTGACTCGCACGTTCAGCAAGTCTTACAGTCTGGCTGGAATTCGATTCGGTTTCGCCGTCGCTCACCCGGACCTGATCAGTGGAATGCTGAAGGTCAAAGACAGCTACAACTGTGACACGGTCGCCATCGCCGCCGCAACCGCCGCTTTGGAAGATCAGGATTGGATGCTGCAAAACCGCGATCGCATCCTGGCGACTCGTGAACGACTGGCGGCAGCGCTTCCAGCGTTCGGGTTTCTGGTGCATCCGAGCGAAGCCAATTTCCTCTGGACGACTCATGCCACCGGTCAGCACAAAGAAATTTACGAGCAACTCAAGGCCCGCAAGATCCTGGTTCGCTACATGAGATTCCCGGATGCATTGCCAGACGGAGGAACGCTCGACGGTCTGCGAATCACCATCGGAACTGATGCTGAGATCGATCGAGTTCTGGAGGTCATGGGCGGTGTGACAAGCAGCCTCTGAAGATCCGTCACGCAAAAGACGTCGGGGCTGAGATCGGCGGTGCATCATCCAGAATCATGCGCTGCCAAAGCTCAAGACACAGGAGATTCCACAGCCGATAGGCATGGTCCATCGTCCCGGAGACATGCTCTTCAACAAGAGTTCTCACGGCAGAAGGATTTAACAAACCTCGCCCCAGGCATCGCTCTGACAGCAGCACGTCATACAGCATCGGTTTGAGTTCCGCTCGAAACCAATGGTCGATCGGAACGCCGAATCCCATCTTCTTACGAGTCTGAATGTTGGGCGGAATCAGATCTTTAAACGTCTCAACCAGCACCTTCTTGGACTGCTGCATGGTCTGCTTCACTTCAATCGGCATCCGAGCTGCCAGCTCCACGACCTTGTGATCCAGCATCGGACAACGACACTCCAGTGACGCAGCCATACTGGCGATATCGACCTTGGTCAGAATATCGCATGGCAAATAAGTCTGGACGTCGGTCGCCGTTGTCCGAGTAATAAAGTCGCGCTGCGGATACTTTTCGTACGCAGAAAAAATGCAGGCTGCCGGATCTTCGGCCTGCGCGAGCTTCCATAATTCTGGTGTCACCAGCCATTCAAGCCGCGACGAATTGAAGATGGTAATCCAGTTCAGATATCGCCGCTCAGGATCCTGAGCCAATGATTCGACCAGTCGCTTCAGTCGACGTCGAAACGATCGATGTTCGGCCGATGCAGGAAGTCGTGAAATCACCGACGACATCATTTGACGCATCCAGCGCGGAACAAAGTCCATCTGGCCAGTCATGCGAGCAGCCCGGTAGCGATCATAGCCGCAGAATAATTCATCGCCAGCATCGCCCGTCAAAGCGACCGTGACATGTTCGCGAGTCATCTTTGACAGATACATCGTCGGAATCGCGGAGCTGTCTCCGAACGGTTCGTCATAGTGCCAGATCAATTGCGGGAGAATGGCCAATGCATCAGGTGTGACGACTGCTTCATGGTGATCCGTTCCAAGTTGCTTCGAAGCCTGCCGCGCATATTCGCGTTCATCAAACGCTGCCACTGGAAAGCCAATGGAGAAGGTCTGCACCGGGCGATCCAATTGCGTTTGCATCAGGCCACAGATAACCGTCGAATCGACGCCTCCTGAGAGAAACGCTCCCAGCGGCACATCACTGCGCAGTCGCAGCCGAACAGCTTCCGTCAGAGTACTCCGCAACTCATCCTGCCAGTCTTCGACTCGCGTCCGCCCCAGGTCCGGCTGATCAAACGGTGCGGACCAGTATGTCTGTAATTTCATTTGGCCATTCTGAACAACAGCCAGTGTCGCCGGTGGAAGCTTGCTAAATCCTTCCAGCATACAATGCGGGTGCGGCACATACTGAAGCGTCAAAAACCGCAGCACGGACTGACGATCCAGGGTGCGTGGGATGCCATGTATCTGCAGCAGAGTCTTCAGTTCACTGCCGAAGGCCAGCCGTCCTTCATCCAGCCGATAGTAAAGTGGCTTCTTGCCAAGTCGATCGCGAACAATCACCAGACGCTGTTGATTGGAATCCCAGATCGCCAACGCAAACATGCCTCGCAGGTGTTTGACGAAGTCGAGCCCATGCTGTTCGTACAGATGCACAATAACTTCTGTGTCACCGTCCGTTCGAAACTGATGACCAGCTCGCAGAAGATCAGCACGGAGCTCCAGATAATTGTAGATCTCGCCGTTGAAGACAATCTGCACGCTGCCATCTTCGTTGCCCAGCGGTTGAGCACTCCCGGCGACATCAATAATGCTGAGTCGTCGATGTCCCAACGCCACACCTGGCTTGGCGGGTGAGGGCGATTCTGTCGCTCGAGAACCGAGTGATGAACGAGAATCGTGAGTCGGCCACATGTAATGCCCGTCCGCATCGGGCCCACGATGACGAATGCTGTCTGTCATTCGTTGCAACGTTTCTCTCGAAACTGCTCGATCCGCCTGCCACCAGATTGCCCCTGTGATGCCGCACACGACAGAAGAGTGTCCCTGACAAAAGTTGTACCAAACGCCCCAGATTCAAACTGCCGCAACTGTTATCGCAGCTTTCGTCCCGGAACAATACTCGCCCCCAACACGACTGACCAGTCCATCTTCCCAGTAGCGTGGGCTTCAGCCCACTCACACTGCCCCAATTGCGATTCACCGCGAGTGCGGTGCCAGCGCGTAGCTGCGGGCTTCAGCCCGCAGTTGGCATTCACACAAACTCCCGGGCCGTGAATACGGCCCAAGCCTCATTCCATCCTTCTCACGGCCGCACCCATGTTTCCTTTCTCGATTCGACCAAATTCCACTCACCCATGATGTTCCGCCTCAAAGAGGTATCGCGGATCAAACTGGATGTTGTGTCGAATCAACATTGCTCGATATTCGTCTTCAAAGGTTGTTTTCTTGTGATGGCTCTCCTGCTGTTGAATGTAATTCTGGACCACTTCAATCTGCGAATAACTGACTGTGAATGCACCGTAGCCCTTTTGCCACTCAAAATGACGTCCAGCGAGCTTCTCCGTGTTCACCCACGTCGAAGAACAGCCTTTCAAATCCCCAATCATGGCGCTTACGCTGATCGTTGGAGGAAAGTGAGCAAGAATATGGACGTGGTCGGCGATTCCACCGATCTCGATGAGATGACCGGATTTATCTCGAATGATGCCGCCGATGTATTTGTAGAGGCGTTCCTGAAATCCTGGCGTGATCAACGGG
>CAIJTV010001074.1:0-19294 GCA_903823635.1 uncultured Planctomycetaceae bacterium | reverse complement strand
GACAAGCCGTAACGCCGTTGACGGATCGCAATCGCCGACTGGGAGGAAGAGTGTTCCGAAGAAATGGCGTGCTCGAATATCGCTGCGAAAGATTATTGAGCGGGCAAGATTGGTCACTTTGGAGCAGGCTGAGCGAGTCCGAGTCAGAGCCCGAAAATCCGATTTGAAGCCAAAGCTGCGAACCACGACCGAGGAAGTGAAACTTGAACTGAAACGGAGTCGTCGGCCCGCGGCCATCAGTACTGCATTGACAGGGCTGGTGATGTTTCTGTTGACACTTGCAAGGCTGGAGATCGTGGAAGAAGTGACTCTGCCTCCGCTGGTGGCCGGGTTCTCTGAGACGATTGAGCCCGTCGAAGAATCGTTACCGATCGAGCCGCCTGCTGAAGAAGTGGGAAAACAGCTCGAGCAGCCCATCGAAGAGCCTCCGGAAGAAATGGTTGAGGAGCCAGAGCCAGAGCCGGAACCTGAGCCAGCTCCAGAGCCACCGCCAGAGCCAATGCCTGTCGCTGAAACGGAGATGGCTGAAACAGAGTTGCCGGAGACGCCCGATGGAACAGTCGCTGTGGGACCCAGTATTACCGAGGGGGCAACTGCGTCGGCTGTTGATCATCGCAGTGATGCCGGCCGGAAGCTGATGGTGGAGAAATACGGTGGTTCTGCTGCGAGTGAATCTGCGGTGGGGCATGCTCTGGAGTGGCTTGCGGCGAGACAACGAGCGAACGGTACATGGGATTTTATTGATGTGGGCCCCTGTCGAAATCCTGGAACAGTTAATAATCCGATAGGCGGAACAGCCTACGCCTTGTTGCCCTTTCTTGCGGCCGGACAGACGCACAAAGACGGGCAGTATCGTAAGTCGGTATTGGCAGGTCTGGAGTTTTTGACATCCATTGGCGTGACAGCACCTGCGGGATATGACCTTCGAGGGGTTATCAACAAAGCCGATGACGATGAAGACCCCAATTACGCTTACTACGTTCATGGGGCCGCGACTCTGGCTTTGTGCGAAGCCTACGGAATGACCAAAGATCGCAAGCTGAAGCCTTTCGCTGAAGGTGCGGTGAAGTTTCTGGTCAATTCGCAGGATCCTCGCGGAGGAGGCTGGCGGTACAATCCACAGCAGCCGGGATCGACATCGGCTACGGCAATTCAGTTGATGGCATTAAAGGCTGGAGAGAAGGCTGGCATTAAAGTGCCGGACGTCACATGGAAAGGTGTGACTTATTACCTTGACAGTGTCGCTGTAGATGGAGAAGGGCGATACGGATACGAGATCGAGAAGAAGTCCTATGCGATCTCGGTGACTTCCATGGCTTTACTTAGCCGTATGTATCTCGGGAAGAGTCGTGATGACAACGACCTTCGCGCAGGTGTTGCGCTGATCGACAAGCGTGGCCCTTACGACAATCTCTATTACAACTATTTTGCCACGCAAGTAATGAAGAACTGGGGTGGAGCCGAGTGGGATCGTTGGAACGGGCGATTGCGAGATGACTTGATCGCCTGGCAGGGAGTCGAGGGCGACGAAAAAGGCAGTTGGGCGCCGCGCGATCGTGACGACTACAGCAGAGCCGGTGGAAGATTATTGACGACATGTCTTGCGACGCTGACTCTGGAAGTCTACTACCGCTACAGGCCGTTGTTGCCTGAACGGGCGGAAGCAGGAAGTGCTGAAGCCATATCTATCTCAGCGCCTGCTCCGAAAGCTCTTGAGTCGGAAGCGGCTGATCCGGGTCAGGACCAGAAAGAGCCGAAGTAGCTTTGCCTCCGCAGAATTCTATGATTCACATCTGCCCGAGTGATGTGGTTAAGATTCTGAGAGTGCCGAGTGAAAAATGAGCAGTCTGTCCGTTACGCGAAATGTAGACGACCAGAAGAATTCGACAACGCGATTGCAGTCGCTTGATGCTCTGCGTGGTTTCGACATGTTCTGGATTGCTGGTGGGGATGCACTGGCCACAAGTTTTCTTGGTCGATTCGATTCACCTGCAGCCATTCGACTCAAATCTCAATTCGAACATGTGGAGTGGGAAGGTTTCCGATTTTACGATCTGATTTTCCCACTCTTCATGTTTCTGGTGGGATGTGTGATTCCGTTTTCGTTGGAGAAGTTTCGGGATGATCCCAGGTCTGCTTATGGACGAATTCTCCGCCGGACAGCAGCGCTCTTTGCGTTGGGCTTGATCTGCAATGGTCTTTTGAAGTTCGATTTCGGCAATCTTCGATACGCGGGAGTCCTGCAGAGAATTGCTGTGTGTTACGGCATCACTGCAGTGTTGTTTTTGACTTTCAGGGTCCGTGGACAGATTCTTGTGGCTGCTGCAATTCTGCTGGGCTACTGGGGGCTGTTGACTTTCGTTCCCGTGCCGGGCGGCGTTGCCGGAGATTATTCGAAGGATGGCAATCTTGCGGGCTACTTGGATCGAAGTTGGCTGCCTGGGAAAATCATGGAACAGTATTACGGCTACGGAGACAACGAAGGAATTCTGTCCACAATACCGGCTGTCGTTACTGTGATGCTGGGAGTATTTGCCGGGCTGTGGCTGAAGAGTTCTCGATCTGATTGGGCAAAAATCGGAGGACTGTTTGTCTGTGGAGTTTCATGCATTGTCCTTGGCTCATTATGGGGGCGAAGTCTTCCGATCATCAAAAACCTCTGGACCAGTTCTTTCGTGCTGGTTGCGGGAGGCTGGAGTCTGTTGTTGCTCTGTGTCTTTTACACAATCATAGATGTCGTTCGTTGGCAGAAGTGGTCATTCTTCTGGACCGTGATCGGCATGAACGCCATCGTGATGTACATCGCGCCGCGGATCATCGATTTCGACCGAATGGCTGCGTTCTTCTTAGGTGGTATCGCCCGGTTGAGTGGTAGCGGAGGCGAGTTCCTGCTCGAAGCGGGAAGTATGGGGGCCAAATGGCTATTTCTGTACTACCTTTATCGCAACCGAATTTTTCTCAGGCTATGAATTGACTCAGCCTTGGCTATGGCTGTCCATCAGTGTGTTTACTTGTACGGCATGTCTGCGAAGAGCTTCGCACGCAGTTCTTCGGCCGTAATTCCACGATCTCGTATCGATCGCAGGCTTTCAGCATCGTCCCGTTTGGCGAGACGTTTCCCATTGTTATCGCAGATGAGTTGATGATGATGGTATTCGGGAGTCGGCAGGACCAGGAGTGACTGTAGAACTCTTTGGATGTGAGTCGCGCTGAAGAGATCCATTCCGCGTGTCACACGAGTAACACCTTGAAGCGCATCATCATGAACGACCGCCAGATGATAGCTCGATCCAATATCTTTCCGGATCAGAACGATATCCCCGAAGATCTCCGGCCTCGCCGTCTGCCAGCCTTTTGCGAGGTCTCGCCATTTCAGGTCAGAGCCTGTGATCCTGATCGCTTTTTCAAGATTCAGTCTGAGAGCAAATGACTGTCCTGAGGCGATGCGGTCGTCACGTTCTGCGGGGGAAAGGTGTTTACAAGTTCCGGGATAAACGGGGCCATCGGGGCCATGTGGAGCGCCTCCGGCGGCGTTGATTTCCTGCTGGATGTCTTTTCGAGTGCAGAAGCAGGGATAGAGCAGACCTTGTTGTTGCAGGGAATCAGCCGCTGCTGCGAAATCTGATAGGTGATCTGACTGTCGACGGACTGGGAGTTCCCAGGTGATCCCCAGCCAGTCCAGGCCCTCTTCAATGGCGGTTTCGAATTCCGGCCGACATCGAGTGAAATCGAGATCCTCGATCCTGAGGATAAACTGTCCTTCAGATCTCCTGGCGGATTCATAGGCGAATAAGGCTGAAAATGCGTGGCCAGTGTGGAGCAGGCCTGTCGGACTGGGAGCGAATCTGGTTACGACGGGTACGGTCATGTTCTTTTGCTGGCGACGGGATTGCCCGAGTCATTCAGGACAGATTAGGCAGGAATCTCCTGGGGCGGGCAGGGCACTGCGGGTATGCAGGGGACCAGGATTCGAGGCTCTCAGTTGTCTGAGGTGGAAGAATAACCGTACTACGAAATTTGCGAAACTCAGGGTCCAGCCGGTCGACAGCTTTAAGCTCCTCCGATCGCTTGGTAGATTTCACAAACAAACGTGTTTTTCAACTGCGGTCGTTCTACGCGCGGACCCTGGGAGAATTTTGGCATGGCAAGTCGTCCTGCAAAGCTGGTACTGGCGAACGGGAAAATCTATACCGGAACAGCCTTTGGTGCAGACGGCGAAGTGCACGGGGAAGTTGTATTCAATACGAGTATGACCGGGTATCAGGAGATTTTGACAGATCCCTCCTACAGCGGTCAGATTGTCACGATGACCTATCCACTGATTGGAAACTATGGAGTCAATCAGGAGGACGTTGAGAGCAGGGGACTGTTCCTTAAAGGTTTTGTCGTCAAAGAGTTATGCGAGATTCCCAGTAACTATCGATCCTCGGAATCATTGGACAGCTATCTCAAGCGAAACGGGATCGTAGGGATTCAGGGCATTGATACACGATCATTGGTTCGTCAGATCCGGACACAGGGTGCCATGAAAGGTGTTTTGTCGACCGTGGATCTGGACGACGCTTCTTTGTTGAAAAAGGTTCAGGAGGCTCCTGGCCTGGTGGGCCGCGACCTTGTTCAGGAAGTGATGCCTCAGGAGTCGTGTGGTTGGGATGCACCGCTCAGTGAGCTTGGCAGGCCGTCGGACTATGTGTCCGGTGCTGAGCGAACGGATGGTCCGCACGTCGTCGCGATTGATTACGGAATGAAGTGGAACATCGCCCGTTATCTTCGCGACGTGGGATGTCGAGTGACCGTGGTGCCGGGAACGGCAACGGCCGAGCAGATTCTGGCCCTTAATCCGGATGGAGTGTTTTTGTCGAATGGTCCGGGAGATCCGGAGCCATTGACTTACGCGATTGAAACTATTCAGGGTCTGCTGGGTAAGAAGCCTGTATTCGGGATCTGCCTTGGGCTGCAGTTATTGGGTCTGGCCTTCGGAGGCAAGACGTACAAGCTTCGGTTTGGGCATCGCGGAGCCAATCAGCCGGTGCTGAACCGTCGAACCGGAAAAGTGGAAATTACATCACAGAACCATGGCTTTGCTGTCGATGCAGCCACTCTGCCGGACGATGTTGAAGTAACCCACGTGAATCTCAACGATCAGACAGTTGAGGGGATTCGCCATAAGGTCCATCACGCTTTTGGTGTTCAGTATCATCCGGAAGCGGCCGCTGGACCTCATGACAGTCATTACCTGTTCACTGAGTTTCTTGAAATGATGCAGGGTACTCCTGCCTGATGTTTCGGATGCTGTACCGATTTTTTCGTGGCTGCTGCTGAAAATCTGCGTGGTGCAGTCGATTTGTTAACCCACTCATTTGATCTTAAAGGTTCTTGAAATGGCGCTTGAGCGAACTCTGATACTTGTGAAGCCAGACGGTGTGCAGCGACGTCTGATTGGGCGGATTGTTTCGCGAATTGAGGACAAGGGCCTGAGCATCGTCGGGATGAAGATGTTGCAGGTCACTCCAGAACTGAGCAAGCAGCACTATGCCGAGCATGTCGCCAAGTCCTTTTACAACGAACTGGAAGCATTCATTACGTCAGGCCCGGTTGTGGCGATGGTTGTTGAAGGTCCGGAAGCCATTACTGTCATGAGAACGCTCATGGGCAAGACGAATGCGCGTGAGTCGGCACCGGGAACGATCCGTGGTGATCTGGGAGCAAGTCGCCAGATGAATCTGATCCATGGCAGCGATGGTCCCGATGCAGCCTCGAAAGAGATCGCAACCTATTTCCGATCAGAAGAAATTGTTTCAGCACCAGATGCGTTGACAGCTCATTTGTGGGCGAAGGAAGAGGAATAGTTGACGAAGCACATTGTCGGCGTTTTTGGATGCTTAGGCGGTGGTGACATCGATCCTGCGTAACCAGATCCTGATTCAAAAGCCTGTCCTTCTCCGGGGCAGGTTTTTTTTTTTCGTCCTGTGGTCAGGTTTCAGCACGGTTGAGATGCAAAAAGCATTCAAATCGATTTGTTCGTGTAAGGGGTGATGCCGGAGAACAACACGTCGTTGAGTTCTGAATGATCCTCACGCTGTTGATATCCGTCATGTTCGTACGGCTGGAGGGATTTCGCTGATTGTTACGGCAGGAACTTGTCATGGTGGGGCGGATTTCGACCTACAGATCACATGGTGGTTTCTGTTTTCCTGACTCCAGTCAGAGTTTTTCCCGTGAAAAAGATCAATACAACTCTGCAAAGCGAAGTTTCCTGTCTCCACGTGAGTAAGCGTGGAGTCTTGAGGCGAAGCGGCACTGCGGTTCTTGAGATGGCCGTTTCTCTGCCATTGCTGATTACGCTTGTCTTTGGCGCGATGGAAATGGCAAACGCTGTATTCCTGCGGCAGTCCATGAACATGGCAGCATACGAAGCTGCCAAGGTGATTACTCGTCCTGGAACGAACGAAGCGTTGGCTCGAACTCGTTGCCAGGAGATCATGACTGTTCGCAAAGTCAGTACCTATACGCTGACGTTTTCTCCAACCGTGACGACTGCAACAGCACGTGGAACTCAGGTGACAGTGACCTTGTCAGCACCCGCGTCGAATCTGTCTTATGGTCCGATGCAGTTCATGACCGGGAAGACACTCAGCACAACTGTGGTGATGGTTCGGCTGTAGTGAAATTTCCAATTTAGAAGTTCGCGGCGGCTGCGTGAGTCCGTCGAATGTGAGCTGTGATGAAAGGGTTTGGGTATGAAACGTTTGTTTCGATTTCAGCGTCGCACTGAAGATCAGCGACATGGAGCGGCCCATGTGTTAATTGCCGCGATGTTATTCACCTTTGTGCTGGTGGCGGCAATGACCGTCGACTTTGCCTACATGCAGCTCATTCGAACAGAGTTGCGAACGGCGACCGATGCTGCGGCAAAGGCCGGTGCAGAAGCGCTGGCCCGAACGCAGGATGGGAATGCGGCCAAGGCTGCGGCAGTTCAATATGCCGGGCTCAACAAAGTTGGTGGTCGTACCTATGCAATTACCACGAATGACGTAACGCTTGGCCGAGTCACCGGGCAGACGAACGGAACCTGGACATTCACTGCGAATGCCACGCCGTTCAACTCAGTTCGAGTGAACGCGAAAATTGGCAACGGCGGGGTGACACCAGCCATGAATATGTTCTTTGCTCCGGCACTTGGACATGCTCCGTTTTTGACTGCAGCTCAGGCAACCGCAGGACAGCAGGAGGTGGAAGTCTGCCTGTGCATCGACCGTTCTGGTTCGATGATGTTCGATATGACTGGAAATGACTGGTCCTACCCATCGCCAAATCCGTTACTGTACTCGTCGGGTTTTTATCCGAATTCGATGTATCGGAACTACTGTTCGCCTCCACAGACCACCGCCAGCCGGTGGGCTATCATGAGAAGTGCAGTCAATATCTTTCTTGATGAAGCCGGACAGTTTCAGTACCCGCCGCGTACAGCCCTTGTCACCTGGAGCAGTGCCATGACGCTTCCGTATCATCCATACACGAGCTACACGCTTGTGGACACAGATCACAACCTGCCGGCGGCGGGCTCTTTTGTCTGGTCAACTAATCGAACGGCAATTGAGAACGTTATTGCGACTCGTTCCAATAGTGCCATTGGTGGTGGCACAACTCTTTCGGCAGGTCTTGACAGAGCTGTCTCCGTGCTGACGGGTGCCAATGGTCGCGCTCTTTCCAACAAGGTCATCATTCTGTTGACTGACGGTCAGTGGAATGATGGGCGAGACCCGGTTCTTGCTGCACAGGACGCTGCTGCGGCCGGGGTAACCGTTCACTGTGTGAGCATGATGACATCAACCCAGGCGACTCTGACGCAAGTGGCCAGTATTACGGGAGGCCAGTACTACGCGACTCAAAATGCTGCTCAATTGCAGCAGGCCTTTCGTGACCTTGCCAAGCAGCTTCCGATCGTACTGACAGACTGACTACCCCGGACTCAAGAAATCAAGAGATCATCATGAAGAACCTAAGAAACAAGATTCACTGCCCTCAGAGTTTGGTCCCGGGCCGCAGGGGGGTGCTTACTGTTGAATTTGCGATCGTTGCTCCTCTGATCTTCCTTCTGTTCCTTGGTGGATTGGAGTTAACGGCTCTGAATTTTGCTCGTCAAACCGCAGGGAATGCTTCATACGAGGCCGCTCGCAAACTCATCATACCGGGTGGGACGGTGGCTCAGGCGCAGTCCGAGGGGTTGCGACAGATGAGCATCGTTGGTCTGGGAACGGGCGCGAGTTGTACTGTTGTTAATGCCGCCGCAACGGCGACTGCGACAGTGTCGGTTCCAGCAACCAACGTTTCCTGGGGGTTAATGCGCTTTTGTGCGGGTTACAACATCACGCAGACGTGCACCCTCACTAAAGAATAACTTCTTTTTTGTTGGTGATCGCGATTTGAACGACGAGGCCAGCTGGATTTTGTCTGACAGCAATCAGGCAGTTTCAGGCTGGCCTTTCCTCTTTCAAGCCTTTTTGGCTACTTACCTCGTGTCAATTCTGGCTGAAAGTCACAAAAACATTGACAACGCAGGTGTACGTCGGCCCGCAATCCCTTGCCATGCTGATTCTCCGAATTTCGCTGCCGGTTAGAAGATGTCAAAGTTGCGGGTTTCTCTTTGTCGAAAGAACGGCAGCGATCGTGATTTGAATGAATTGCCAGGGATTGCTATTCTTCGCCCCTTCCGAAGTGGCATTCAAGTTCGAAGTCCGGAGATTATTGGCTCATGGGTACGAAGAAGACGGGCAAAGGTCGACGAAAAATTGGTCGCAAGAAGCGCCGTATGCGCGCCAAAATTCGACATCGCAAGGGCTAGTCATTGGCGGGCGCCCCCGTTTTCGGCAGGTCGCAGAAAACGGTCTCTTTTGCGACGACATGTCGCTTTAGCCGGAAGTGAAAATTCCGAGGTTTTGTGTTGCGCCAGCCCGTCGATTTACTCCGGCGGCGTTTTTCGCGAGAGCGATGCTCAGCGGAATCGAAAATACAGGCCCGTGGTCTCATGCCACAGGTTCATGCTTTTTCGCATCTTCGTGTCGTGCGACTTCCCGGCAGCTTTCTTTGTATGGGCATGCCGCTTGCGATTGAATTCTGCTACTCAAACTGCGTAATTCTTGTTTGAAGAGGCATGCACTGCATTGGCACCACGATGTAATCGTTTGAATCTTTGGGATGTTGCGAAGCCGTGAAGCCGGTTGTTCTCCACCGATGCATCCTTATCGCAATGATCACCTCGCACTCTCTCTGAGCTACGAGGCATGGTCTGGGGAGTGTAAAGGATAAAAGTCACGGTTTGGGTCCCAGGCCAAACGTCAGTTTGCAGGGCAGGTTCACACCCTCAGTCTTGCTGAAGTAGGACACGCGAGCCTTCAGCGTTTTGGCGTTGGTTGCGATTCGCCACGACTTCGAATAAGTCGCGTTCTCACCGAATCCAAAGCTACCAGAACCGCTCTCAATCGCCTCAGCCTTGTCATCAAGAAATTCGACGTTTTGGATCGTATCGAGTGATTGGGTACCATTGAGTTCGAATTGCTGCTTGAACGGGTCCCCAAATGCCGGACCAATCTGATTGACGCTCAGCTGGGCTGGGCCGAATTAAATCTTCGTGCCTTCTACCAGTTTCAGATCGACGTCGACGGTCTTAAGGTCGGCTCCTGTGATGAGAACAAACTTGACGTTGTTCAGGATATTACTCGCCGACTTAGCCGGAAGCTCAGCACTTCGGAGCGTGATCGTGCCTTCTGACGGATTGTCATTAACTGTCATCTGAAAACATCCGTCGAAGAGTTCCTTCAGCGGCAACTGGTCGCCTTCATTTGTCGTCACGGTAATCTTTGACTGTTTTTCGTCGATTGACAGGATGGTTCTTCCTGGGAGTCTGAAGAAAATTTCTGTTTCCAGTCCAGGCTGCTTCGTCATAGGGAGCCCCTGACCAAGCTGCGACTCTGGATCCTTCTTCCCGACGCTGAATCCTACGATTTCAACATGCGTCTTCTCCTGTGCCGAGAGAATCTCGCCAGCAGAGACGACAGAGGTCAGCAAAATGATTAGTGACGTCATAGATCGGCAAATGGATATCACCTTTCAAGAACGGCGGTCAGGAGAGATCCGGGAAGCTTATGTTAATCAACGCTTCGGAGCGTAACTCTTTGGGGCTGCCATGCAGATCGAAGCCGTGGAGTTGCCTCGGCCAGATTTCCCCAAAGATTATGATCTCTACGCGGAAAGATCGATTTTGTCGCAGATGCAGGGTGCCTTAAGAGGATGTTAGATCGCACCGAGTTCTCTATCCCTGATTGCAGTCGTCAGGAATCCTGCTGTTATGCCTACCGTTCCCGAACCTTCCGGATCAGAATCGACGCTGGCGGTTCGGCATTGGCTGGAACGTCACAAAGCCGGAGATACTGCGGCTCGGCAGGAACTCCTTGATATCTCCATGCGTCGACTGCGCTTACTGTCGCGTCGAATTCTGAGTGACATTCCGGCTGTTCGTAGTTTTGAAGAGACCGACGATTTGCTGCAGAACTCAATTGTGCGACTGTGGAAGTATCTCTCGAGTCATCAGCCGGAAACGTCGGTCGACTACTTCCGTCTCGCCGCCTGTCTGATTCGCCGTGAGCTGATTGATCTGTCGCGATTTCATTTCGGGCAGCGACACTCCCATCGCCAGGCCGAATCAACAGCGTCATCTCTTGGTGATTCCCTGAGTCCGGCCGTGGTGCCGAACAATGATGACACCTTTGATCCTCAGAAACTAAGTCAGTGGACCGAGTTTCATGAGTACGTAGAGGGTCTGCCGGAAGACGATCGATTGCTTTTTGATTTGCTTTGGTATCAGGGCCTGACGATGTCCGAGACATCCGAACTTCTGGCGATTCCCCTGCGAACCCTGGGGCGGCGATGGAAGACGGTCCGAATTCGGCTTTACCGTGACCTGTTAAGTGAGTCAGGCGACTCGGAAATTTAGATGTCCCGGCACCTCAGAATTTTTGGAGATTTTTGGCCGACTCTACGCCTGATCTTCGATCTGCAGATTGTAGTGAACTTGCACCCGTTTTGAATGCTCCATCGCCAACGTGGAGTTTAGCGTTTTGACATGACGACACTTGACGATCTCCTTTGCCTGTGGGAAGAAAATCGTGAAGCGGGAATCCCTGTTTCTCCGGAAGATCTGTGCGCGGAAACGCCGGAACTGCTGCAGGAACTCAAATGGACCATTCGTGCCCTGGCGGCTGTTGAATCTCGGTTTGGGGTGATTTCGACTCAGCAGGAGCAGGATCGCGGCGCTGAGGTAACGTCACACCGTTTGGAGCCGTCTGATACCGTTCTTGTTTCGTCAGAGTACAGAATTGAAGAGCTGCATGCCTCCGGAGGGCTTGGTAGTGTCTATATAGCTACCGATCCTGTGTTAAATCGCAGAGTTGCGATCAAGTTTCCTCGTTGGAAGAACCTGACTGCTGAGCAGTCTGCCAGGTTTGAGCGGGAAGCGAGAGTCACCGGACGTCTTGACCATCCCGGCATCATTCCTGTGCATGCTCTCAAGTCGAATCAAACGGACCGTCCCTGTTATGTCATGCGCTTTGTTGATGGTCAAACGCTGCAGGCTCGTATTCACGCACTGCATGCCGGGACTCTGGATTCGAAACCTGCCTCCTTCTACGACTCACACGAGTTTCGTCAGTTGCTGCAGAACCTCGTGACTGTTTGCAATATTGTTGCCTACGCACATGGGCAGGGAGTGATTCATCGCGATATCAAGCCAGCCAATATTATTCTGGGACCATTTGGAGAAGTTCTGTTATTGGACTGGGGATTGGCAAAAGTTCATGGCGAAACCTCGGACGATCCGGCATCGGTCGTGACAGATGCTTCTGACGGCAATTATTTTGAAACACATGATGGGCAGGTTCTCGGGACACCTGCATTTGCCAGCCCCGAACAACTGCTCGGGCACACAGAAAACGTCACTGTCGTGTCAGATGTATATGCACTTGGAGCTACTTTATTTGCGTTGCTGACGGGATCATATTCAATCGGAAAGAGCGCGTTTCATGAACATCTGGATCGACTGAAGCTGGGGCAGCGGTTTTCAGCACATGAAGTGAATCCAGCAATCCCGGTTGCTCTGGAGGCCATCTGTTGCCATGCGATGGAGATCCGTCGGGCAGATCGTTACGTCTCGGCTGTTTCTATGGCTCAGGATATTGAGCGATACCTTGCTGGAGAGTCTGTCAGTGTCTGTCGTGATTCGACATTCGTCAGGCTTGGACGCTGGATTCGTCGCCGGCCCGGACTTGCAGCTGCCTCGGCGACAGGAGTGTTGATCGCTTCATTGGCAGGAGCAGCAGGAGCCGTCGTTCTGGGGCAGAAGAATCAGGAACTTCAGTCGAACAATGAGAAGCTTGAATTAGCGATGGAGGATTCTCGTTCCGCTAATGTTCAGGCTCTTCAGGCTTTGAGGACCCTGTTTGACGATATTGTCGCGCAAAAGTTAGGATCGCAGGCTGAGCTGACAGATTCGGATCGTGAGTTTCTGCAGAAGATTCTGCAGCAGTATGAGACATTCGCCAGTCTGAAAGGCGACTCGATCGAGAGTCGTGTGATACGCGCCGAAGGTCTGCAGCAGAGTGGCACGATTCTACTGCAACTCTCCGAAGAACAGGAGGCTCGAGCTCGATTTGAAGCGGCCGCAAAGATCTACCAGAAACTCCTGGAAGAGACCGATCAGGCAGATTACCGTCGGCAACTGGCCTCTACGCTCGTTGACGTCGGTCTTTCCATGCAGAACTTTGGAGAACTGGCAGCAGCCGAGCAGGCCGCGAATGAGGGACTCGCAGTGCTCGCACCTGTTCTTGTCAAAGAGGCAGGGGCGTCTGATCCTGTTGCCTGGGAGGCCTTTGCGAATCTCAAGCAACTGCTTGGTGGCATTCAGATTGCCGCAGGGCGAATGGAGGAGGCGCTTGTTTCCTTTGGACAGTCGAAGGATGTTCTTGAAAAGCGACGAGCTTCCGATCCCGAATCGCACGAGACACTGGCCAGACTCGCGGAATCCTACCGAGCGATGAGTGATGCTTGTCAGCAACTGGGCGATATTGCTGGACAGGAAGACTATTCGCATCAGGCTCTGGCGCTATACCGTGTACTAGTTGCGAAGTTTCCCGACAACCGCAGATTTAGCGAAGGCTTTACGTGGGCATGTTACGATCGATCGTACGCACATGAGTTCTTTGAGCGGAATCATCAAGCGATTGAAGAAATGACCGAAGCCGTGGAACTTGCTGGCAAGCTTGCAGAGGCATACCCCTTAAGTGACGAGTTTCGTGGTGTTCTCGGTGGCATGCAAATTCGTCGCGGTGCGATCCACGCTCGCATGGGACATCTGAGACTGGCTGAGAAGGACCTTAAGAATGCAGTTGCATTATTCGAAAAGATGATCATCGGTACGGTTGATGGCGCGCAGAGCTATCGGCAACTGCTGAAGGCTGATCGGCTGCTGGCGATGCTTCAATACACGTACGGTCAGTTTGAAGAGTCCGAGGCGACTTTGCGTAAGGCTAAACACCACGCGGAATTGTTTGCTGTCAGTTATCCGGAAACGGCGGCGCAGTCCTGGGAGATTCACAGTCTGCCGTATGATCTTGCGATGCTGCTTGCCGACCGAGGCCAACTGGCGGACGCTGAGACTGAATTGCAGAACGGGCTTGCGGCCGCCGAGGCGAAGTCCAGAGTGAGGTTCGAAAGGATTCATGCACAATCGATTCTGCAGTCGAAGTGCGGACTTGTGAAGCTGAAGATCTGGGGGGATGAAAAACTCAGGGCGAAAGAGTTCACGGATGTTGCGTCAGCTTTTCTTCAGGAGCTTGAAGAAGACCTTCCCGAGTCTTCACCTGATTGGGACATCATTGCTGAATATCATTTGCAGCTCGCCAATTTTTATGATGGTTTGGGGGACTTGCAGGGAGCCAGCGCACACATGGCTCGGCATTTGCCGATTCTCAATCGCATCGCTGAAAGATCACCCTATCGGCCTACCGGGAAGGTCACAATTCTAAATGCGTTGATTGAACGCGGAGATATCCTGGCGGAAAAAGGTGACTATAGATTGGCGAGGCAGCAACTTGAAGAAGCTGAAAACACTGTCACAGATGCGATGAAGTCGTATCCCGGCGAAGTTAGTCTTCTGCGGTCTCAGGAAGAAGTCAACTGGGCCAGGGGGCGTTTGCTCTTCGGGCAGCAGGACTATGCGGGGGCAATGAGATACTTTGATGAGGCTATTCGCTTGAATCCAGCCTCGCGACACCGTTCTATTCGGTTCCTTTGCATGGGGCTCTGTAAGGACTCAAGAACGCTTTCTGAGCTAAAGGTCGAGGCGAACGGGACTGTTCACTGTCCTTCCTTACCCGATCAGATTCGCTCGTGCGGAGCGATGGTGAAAAACAATTCTGACACCGAACAGGTCAGCTCTGTTGTTGCAGTCGCCACGCTGTTTATCAATAAAGCCCATGCAGACAATGTCTTCCTGAAGCCGTCTATCCTGAAACGGCTCAGATCTTCTGCAGAGTATCGTGAGCTATGCAAACACCAGGATTTGTCCGGACTTGTTGATCAACTTGATCCTGCGAAGTTACCAGCGGAAGTTCCATCCGAACTTCCCCAATAAAAAGACCCCGCTCAGAATGATCTGACACGGGGTCTAAGCTTTTCAGTGAGGTGCACAGCTGGACTATTTTGCAGGTTCGCTCTTTGCGCCTTCTTTAATGGCGTAGATGCGGTTGCGATTGGCGATGAACATGGTGTCATTAGCAACGACAGGTGTCGTGTAGACGGATGAGCCCATGTTAATCTCTTCGCCGAGTTTTTCCATTTCTGCTGACAGTTTGAAGATGGCGATGTCGCCGTCTTCGTCGCCGATGTAGACCCGATCCTCGACGATCAGTGGAGAGGCCCATGAGGCCGCGAACATGTCGTAAGTCCAGTGAGGTTCACCGGTCTTTGCATTCAGGCAGTGAAACAATCCACTGAAGTCTGCGACGAACAGCAGGTCATTCTTGATCGCCACGGTGCCGCAAGTACGGTGCATTGTGCTTTCGAAGACCGACGAGTCAGTTCCGGTGTAGTGCCAAACTGCGGCAGAGTTCGGGTTCTCACGTTCAAAGTCCCCGGCCTTGTCATCCAGGGCCTGAAGTCGTTTATGAGTAATCGGGGTTTTCGGGTCCTTGGAATTAAAGACCAGGGTTGGGCTCACGTCCCCGCGCTTCTTCGGGTCGATGCACCACAGATGTCCCTGACCTTCGCCATGTTCAGGATCTTCGCCAACGCCGATATAGACGAGGCCGTCATAGACGACAGGCGTAGCAATCAGATGGTTTCGAGTGGCCCGACCGCCAAGCAGATAGATGGACTCCTTTGGATTGCAGTCAAACTTCCACAGTATCTCTGCATTTCCGTCTTTGCCTTCTGCGGCAAAGCTGTACAGATAGCCGTCACCGGCGCCAAACAGGACCTGAGCAACTCCGTCAAAAACACCAAAAGCTGGAGATGACCACTGACCATGCAATACATTTGCGCCAGGGGAGTTGTCTGTCCAAAGGACTTTTCCTGTTTCACGATTCACGCAGACAAAGCTGGGAGCTTTCTCTTCGGGAATTGTAATGTGGCCTTCGTCAACACCGTTGGCTGTATTGACAAACAAAAGGTCGCCGACGCAGGTTACTGAGCAACTGCACATGTTGTGCTGGGAAACTTTCAGGTCTTTCATCATATCGAGAGACCAGACCACGTCAGCCTCGTCCTTCTCCTGAACCTTCTCATCGGTCACCGTACCGTCGTTTTCTCCATCACGAAAGCCTTCTGTATCGAGGCAGACTACTTGTCCGCGACTGCTGACGTACCACGCACGGTCGCCTTCAACGTAAGGAGAACAGCAAATGCCCTGATGAGGCCAATCGTTAACGCGGCCGGTGGAAAGCTTTTCATTGGAGTGCTGCCAAAGGAACTCACCAGACTTTTCATCAATGCAGATAAGGCACCCGAGGTCGATCGAGCTTGGGTAACGCTTGATGTAGCCGTTACCATTATTCGTTCCGATGAAGACCTTGCCGTTTGCCACGACAGGATTACCGTAGGTTTCTGATCCGAGTGGCATTGACCACGCGATGTTTTCACCGCTGCTAACATCCCATGTTGTCGGGATGTTTTTGCCTTCCGGAGTATTGTTGCGGGAGTAGCTGCCGCCCCATTGCGGCCAGTCCTTTGGCCCCACTTTCATCTTCGCAATCTTGCTGAGGGCTGTTTCAGTGGGGTTCTCTCCGGACACGGCCGTATTCTGTGCTGCCGCCGCAACTGTCAGACACAATGCGACGTTTAGGCAGATTCTG
Source organism: uncultured Planctomycetaceae bacterium (assembly GCA_903823635.1). Classification (GTDB taxonomy): domain Bacteria; phylum Planctomycetota; class Planctomycetia; order Planctomycetales; family Planctomycetaceae; genus SXXK01. Next base: position 2,891 of record CAIJTV010001074.1, on the reverse strand, counting down.
AATTTCAACATGGAACAGTTCCTTATGGATTGAAGTAAGAATCAGGCGAGTCGAAGTCTGGCCACGAATAGCACTTTCGCTTTTCCGGAAGACCTGCTTCGCCAGTTGCAGAGCTTTATTCGTCTGCACCGATGTTAGTCAACTTATTCTGTGCGCGGTCACGATTGAGGCTTACTTCTAAAGGTATCCCGCGAACGCCCGGCCTCAATTTATGCCGCCCGAAGATTAGCAATTAGTTGTTCGACATGACCTGAACATTATCGACGAAGAATTCTGCATCCGTTGCGTTTCCAAAGAGCCCCGGACTTCCACTCAGATTCGGAGTCGCATCGGCCGCTTCGATTTGCCACTCTGCGGGCTCTGCTTCTTCACGTCGCCAGACTTTGCCACGCAGTATGACTTTACCGTCCTTCATTTCACTTTGAAACTTCATCGTGTACCAGGTGTCGGCCGACCACTGCATATCGATCGTCTTCGCAAACCGAAGCTCAAGACGTGCAACCCACGAGCGAATCTGAAGCCGCTGTGAACCCTGCAGGTCCATGGTGTATCGCTGATTGATCAAACCAAGATCAGGAAGGCGTCCGTTCTTTTCGGTGGCTTTGAAGTCCGCCTGAATCGTGTAGTCATGCAGATTTGTCCAGCCCATCCATGACTGACTACGAGTTCCCTTTGGAATTGTGCTGATCTTGACAAGGCCTTTTTCACCATCCAATGGTGCGGGTTTATGGCGATAATCAGCACCAATCCAGGTTGCCGGGACTTTGTCATTAGAAAAATCAAATTTCCATGGAAGCGGCGGGACCACTCGAATTCTTGCCGTGGCCGTCATTTCGCCTGACTTTGCAGTCAGGACGACCGCAGAATGGCCAGAAGCCGGGGCTGTATAGGAGCCATCTTTTGAAACCGAACCGCCGCCCTCGGCAGTGATCGTGGCATCCTTCATGAGTTGCACGAACTGGCCACTCTTGTTGTATCCTTTGACCTGGAGGCTGGCCTTTTCGCCGGTTCCAATCAACAGTTCAGCTGGCGTGAGCAGAATCTGAGCCACCTTCTTGTCGCTGGTAGCTGATGTTTCGTCTGCAAGTTTCGAACGTGTCGGTTTTGTTGCCGATGCGTCAGGCTTTCCGATGCAGTACAGAGCCTCAATCGACGGGAGAAAGATTCGTCCATTGGACACCACTGGTGAACCAAAGACTTCTTCACCCTGACCGAGTCGGGCTTCGCTCACGACGTCTACACCTTTTTCACTCGGCTTCAAGACGTAGAACCGACCAGTATTCTCTGCGACATAGATCTTGCCATCGGCCACCATTGGACTGCCGAACATAATACGACCAAGCTTTTTCTGGCCGACCAGCTCACCGGTCTTTGCATTTACAATCACCAGCGTGGCACCGTCTTCGATGTAGTAAACACGGTCGCCAAGTTTGACGGCACAGTTTCGGCCGACCGCTCGTTTGGGGATCTTCCACAAAAGTTTGTCTTCGGTGATTTCGCCTTCGACATTTCCGTCAAAGGCAAAGATCGCACCCAGAGTCGTTGTGTCGTTGGCGTTTTGCTCTGCATGTCCGCAGTAAACGATTCCATTTTCGTCGATTAATGCGCTCGTGTTCAGACCTCGAGTTGACGCCTGATACTTCCAGATCGTTTTTCCAGTACGGGGCTGGATGGCGTAAAACGCTCCATCACCAGCACCGACGACCATTGCAGCCTGACCTTTGAATGTTGTTAGGACAGGGGTGCTGTAAGTGGTATCTTCCGGGCGCAGTTTGGTGCTCTTGAGCCACTGAGCGACGCCTGTCTTTTTATCAAATGCCACGAAGCGATGAGCGGGAACAGCGGTTTCTCCCCAGCCCGTCATGACTCCGCTGATGATGACCAGATCCTCAAAGACAACGGGAAAGTTGGTTCGACCACCGTAGGTCGAAAGCATCCCGTATTCTTCGCTCATGGAGTGTTCCCATAGCGATTTTCCGGTCTTGCCATCGAGACACTGGAAAACACAACCGAGTCCTAAAATGAACACGGTGTCACTCGCAGGATCAGCAACAACACTGGACCATCCAACACGCTCTGCTGGAGCGTCGGACAGATAAATGTTGTGAATGCTCTCCCAGATCAGCTCGCCTGTTTTTGCGTCCAGGCAAACCGTCTTTTCGCCTTCTTTTTCTGTCTCCGGGAACGCTCGGCACACAAGATACACGCGATCATTCATCACGACTGGTGAGGAGCGGCTGGCAAATTCCTCCTTGCGCCAAAGCAGGTTTTCGCCTTTGGGAGACCATTTGTCCGGCAGATTGGTTTCAAACGACTGGCCATCATGATGAGGACCGCGCCAGTGTGGCCAGTCCTCAGCCAATGCTGCAGCACTGACTGCATAGATGCCCAGAATTGTCAGGAATGAGGTTTTCATGGTGTTCGCCCTCTCGTGTTATTCGTCCAACCAGTCACAACTGGCATCTTCATGAGGTTCACGAATCCGTTTCAGCAGCGTGATGAGATCCTGCTGTTCGGTACGACTTAAGTGTCCAAGTTGCCGTTCGTGCATTTCTCGAACGGTCTTTGTCATTTCATCCAGGAGCGCGAGGCCCTGTGTTGTGATAGCGATCTCAACGACTCGGCGGTTTTCACTCCGCCGTTCACGGACGATCAATTGGCGCTGTTCCAGACGATCGAGCATTCTCGTGGTATCCGGCCCGCGGGAGATCAGCCGCTTGCCAAGTGCCAATGTTTGCATCGAAGCCGGGTGTACAGATCTCAATAAACGCAGTGCGTTGTATTGCTGAGCAGACAATTGGTAGCTGCTAAACAGTTCGTCTTCCAGAGCTTTCAGGCAGTCATAGGTTCTCCAGAGGTTCAGGAAGGTTTCCTGCTCCGGGGAATCGAAT
>CAIJTV010001073.1:0-6213 GCA_903823635.1 uncultured Planctomycetaceae bacterium | reverse complement strand
TGATTGGCCTCAGTTATGCCGCCGATTGCTCGGCCTGTTCTCCGGGTTGTTGATGCCTTATGAAAGTCAGGCCCTCAAAGGTAGCTTCAAAGGCCGGCGGTTCAAGTGTCAAAATCGGAACCTCAGGAGCCGGACTCTGATTCGTGAGGCTGGAGCAGCAAAGTCGGCCAAATGCCTGAGAATTATCTCGACGCGTCGCTTCCGGGCCGACGGACGTTTCCAATTTTTCGTTGCGTCCGCTACTTTCGGCATACTTTTCCATTCCATCTGAGTTCCGCAGAATTCCGGGGTTTTCGCATGTCTGTCGATCGCCGTCTATTTCTATCCGCCGCTGCTGCCTCTGGGCTGGGAGCTGCTGGTTCGCACGCTGCTCCGATGCCGCGTCCTGTTCTCAAGGCGACTCAGGACGCTAAAAGCGGGTTTCGCTACTGTCTGAATACCAGCACGATTCGTGGACAGGAGCTGGGGATCGAAAAAGAGGTTGATGTCGCGGCCGCTGCGGGATACGACGGGATCGAGCCGTGGATTCCGACCCTGCGACAGTTCGTGGAGAAGGGTGGAAAGCTGCCTGATCTCGCGAAACGTATTTCTGATGCCGGCCTGACCGTCGACAGCGCCATCGGGTTCGCGCAATGGATCGTTGATGACGAGACGAAGCGGAAGGAAGCTCTGGAAGAAGCAAAACGTGACATGGACATGCTTCGCGAAATCGGAGGAACACGCATCGCTGCGCCGCCCGTCGGTGCTCATCAGGGCGACAGTCCAAAGATTGACCTGTTCGTCGCCGCCGAACGATTTCGAGCACTCCAGGATCTTGGAGATCAAACCGGCGTCGTACCGCAGCTTGAGGTCTGGGGCTTCTCGAAGAATCTTTCACGACTGGGCGAGGTCATGTTTGTGATTGGAGAAACCGGACATCCGAAAGCCTGCCTGCTTCTTGATATCTATCACATCTTCAAAGGTGGATCCGCCTTTACCGGCCTGGATTTGTTCAGCGACAATGCTCTGCAGGTCTTTCACGTCAACGACTATCCAGCCACGCCTGAGAGAGCTGAGATGAACGATTCGCATCGAGTTTATCCGGGAGACGGCATTGCTCCGATGTCAAAGATTCTGAACGCAATCGGCGGTCACGGTCGCGAGATTACTCTATCCCTGGAGCTGTTCAATCGCGACTATTGGAAACAGGATGCTCTGGAAGTTGCGAAGACCGGGCTCAGTAAAATGAAAGCCGCCGTAGCGGCCGCCAACGCATAAAGACGTTCTTGAAAAGAGTTGCCGGTAACGGGCCTAACCAATGTCCGCGGGAAAGAATCCTCGAAAGGCTTCTTCGGCCGGGCCTTCAAGAAAGACGCTGTTGAATTGGTCCCAGATCACAACCAGATTCCCTCCTCGCATTTCGATTTGAATGGGGACGGAATCCGCGAGAAGCCCACTGGCTACGCCGGCGACCGCAACAGCGCAGGCTCCCGACCCGCAGGCCATGGTTTCTCCGGAACCTCTTTCCCAGACGCGAACTTTAGCTCTGGGCGAAGTTTCTGATTTGGCACTTTGAATTTCCACGAACTCGACATTCGTGCGGCTGGGAAATTCGGGATGGCACTCAATGGCTGGCCCCAGCGTAAAAAAATCCAACGCTTCAAGAGAACGAACGAACAAGATCGTGTGAGGGTTCCCCATGGAAACAAACAGGGGAGGATGACTCAGTTCCGGCAGGAGGAGATTGCTGAGGTCGACCTTCCGAACGAACATCGTTTTTTCCGCGGCCAACGGGTTTTGCACAATCGGGGGCCCCACCTCAATCCGAACTTGAGCAACTCGGTGCTGTCCATCAGAATGCAGAATCCGCACCGGCATTAAGCGATCGGACATGGCAATGCGAAATTCGGGGCCGGCAAGTCCGGACCGATGCAGCCACATCGCCATGCAGCGGAGTGCATTCCCGCAGAGCGATCCTTCGGAGCCATCGGAATTGAACATTCGCATGCGAGCCACCGAATTGCTGCTTTCAGGTGGCATCATTAACACCAGACCGTCGCCGCCCACGCCACGATTCCGATGACTGATATTGACCGCGAGGGTGGAAGGATCTTTGGGAACTGGATTGCTGAAGCAGTCCAGAAACACATAATCATTGCCACAGCCGTGCATCTTGATAAATGGGATCAAGGCTCGAGTTCCCTTGTCGTCTGAATCTGGCTGACCAGACAGCATCGTAACATGAATTTGCTGAGGAATCGTCGGTGGAAGAATTCGTCGGAAAGAACGTCGTCATTGATGTCGAATCGCCGTATGTTTACGTAGGGCGATTGCACGAACTTCGCGACAAAACATTGATCCTGCGGGGGGCGGATGTGCATGATCTGCGCGACTCAACAACCACGCGCGAGGTTTATGTCAGAGACGCCCGAGTCCACGGGATTCAGCCGAATCGAAAGACCGTTCACGTGCGACTGGAGAAAGTTGTCAGCATCGCGCTGCTGGACGATGTGATACCGTGACAGGCTACTTCCTGATGGAAGCGGCTCGTTTCAGGAACTTCAGAGTCGTCGCGAGAATCACCATCTCACCAAGTCGCGGAAAGATATCCCGGAAGAGAAACACGGGACGCATCGCCGGGAAATTCAGCATGATCTCGGGCGGGGCTTTTCGAATCGCGCGTTCAATGGCTGCCGCCACCGTTTCAGCCGTAGTGCCTCCCAGCAAGGAGGGTGTCTTCTTGCCTGTTGCTTTCACGATTTCATCGTAGATTCCGCCGTGAGTCGCGAAGCCGGGGCAGATGACCGTAGACAGAATTCCTGCTGGAGAAAGCTCCCCGCGAAGTGACTGCGTGAAAGCAATCAATCCGGCTTTTGTCGCGCCATAGACCGCGCCATAAGCCGGGCCGTGCTTTCCAGCAATGGAGGAGATATTGACAATTCGTCCGAACCCATTTTGACGCATCACGGGTACGACGAGACGCGTGAGCAAAATCGCTCCGGTGAGATTCGTTTCAATCGTCTGCACAATGTCCTCGACCGGGAGTTCATCGAGGGAAGCAAAACACTCAATCCCGGCATTGTTGATCAACACATCAATCCGACCGAATCGATCAACACCCGCTTTAACGAGTGCCTCCAGGGCTCGCGGGTCAGATACATCGGTCGGCACCGCGAGGCTTTCCACCCCTTGAGCTCGAAGTTCCGCTTCAAGCTCGCTGAGCTTATCTTTGGAACGAGCAGCCAGAATGAACCGATGCTTTTGCTTCGCCAGTAATTGACAGGTAATCCTTCCGATTCCGGCCGATGCGCCTGTAATCAGGATCGTCAGTGGATTGGGTGGAGAACTGTTGTGAGACATAGGATCGCCGACGGTAACAGCCTGAGACATAAAGAAAACCGCTGGCAAGAATCCAGCGGTTTCCATTGAGAACTTCTTACAGATTACGTGATCGGGACTGGAGCCCGCACATCACTGAGAATTCAGCTACAAGAAACAATGCGAGGCCGTCTGGCCAGGTCTCCTGGAGAGAATCTCAGCACATCGAAAGTGAATCAGACTGCTAAACAGATGCGTTGCCCGCAACGGTCCACCATTCCTGCATTGAGCAAGCCTGAGCAAGCTGTTCGATCAGCATCGAATCCTCTTGATCTACAGAATTCTGTGAGGGAGCTTGCACCGATTCCGGTATGACAACCGCAAAAGTCTGGCTTGGCTGTACCGCCTCAGCGTCAGTGTAACTCTCACTTTGGTCTGGCTGATCGGCAATGGCGCGAGAGGCAGCGCGGCTCGGTGTGCTCACTTCAGGGGACAGTTCAGATTTCAGGACTGCCAGCATCTCTGCGTCGGACTGCGACGGAGTCAGCGATTCCGTTGCCACGACGGTAAAGTCAAATGGCTTGCTCCACCCTAGAAACGTTCCATCCGCTTTAACAGCCCGCACCCAAACTCGATAATTGCCCGGGGCGAGTGCTGTCGTTGTTGTATACGACAAGGCCTTGATACCCGTCGGATGAAGGTGGTTGATGTTCACGCCGATCCAGGCAATCTGAACTTCGTAGGAAGCAGCTTCCGCGACAGGAGCCCATGTGATGGTTGCTCGTCGAGTTGGAGAAACCATGACAGACTGAACAACGCTGGCTCCGCCCGTCGCCGTAAACGCGAACAGTTCGCTCCAGTCTGTAAACTGCCCGGTCGTACTGACGGCTCTCACTCTGACGGTATAATTTCCACTCAGCAGGTCGGCCTCGAACTTGTAGGAATTGACTGAGGAGTTGGTGCGCAGATAAGTCGCAGTGCTTGCTGAACGTTCGACCCAGATTTCATAGCGAGCAGCCTTGTCGATCGCCGTCCACTGCAATGTCGGCCGAAGATCCGTGATTGTGCGAGGCGCGTTCGGGTCTGCGTTATCAATCCCAAGCGGGCCCGTAATAACAGGCTTCTGAATTGTGGTGAAGCTCACGAGCGGGCTCCACTGTCCATCGACTCGTGGCGAAATCACCGTTGAACTTGTGACAGTTCCCGGGATCACGCTGGAAATGATATTCACAGTCACCGGATTGCCGCCGATGGCGCCTGGATTTGCTTCGTTTCCTGTCAGAGGAAGTTGCAGCAAAAAGACAGTGTTCGGCGCTTCGCCCTGGGCGATTACTCGAGCATTCTCGAAGCCCTTCAGAATTCGGACAGCCGCCTGAATTTGATTCGCAGTGGAATTGTAGTTCAGGGCTGCCGTTTGAACTCTAACAGGATTTTTTCCTGTCGGGGTCAGCTCAATAATGAATGTCCCTGAGGCTGGATTTCCCGAAGGTGTGATCGTGGTAACCTGATGAAGCCTTCGAGCACGAACGCGGAAATCGAATTGCTGAACGGGAATAGGAACCTTCGTCGCCGTCACAACAATTGTGCCAGGATTCACACTCGCAACAACGGAAGTCTTCACAGCATCGAAATCGGCTGGAATCTGAATTTGGTAGGTGAAAGATGCAGCCGTAGTATCCACGATCACGTCAAAACTCTGCAGGCCAATTGCATTAATTGCGGCCTTGATCTGCGCCGCAGTTGCGTTGTAGGCCAATGGAGCGGTTTGCTTCCTGACAACGGTCTCTCCAAAGACTTCAAACACAAGACTATAGGTACCGGTGGTAGGTTTCCCCTGGACACTGATAACAGGCACCGACCTTGAGATTTCGTACGGAATTCGAAACGAAGTACCAACCTGGTACTCTACGTTATAAACCGGGATGGTCGCGTCTTTCTGCAGAGTTACGCCGGTGAGATTTTTCTTCGGCCCTGCAATCCCGTTCGAAAGCTTCTGCCAGCTTCCCCCAGTCGTGTAGACACCACTCCCGACCGCACCCCTCAGACGGAACACGTCCGGACTGATGACCGTGATTGCGAAATCGCCATTCGCACCGGCAAGACCTCGGACACCGAAAACACGAACGCTGTCACCATTCTTTAACCCGTGCCCCACCGACGCGACTCGGACATCCGAACCATAAACCTCGACCTGATAGTGGGTAGCTCCAGAGACAGGGGCCCACTGCAGCAAAGGTTGAGTCTCAAATGTTGGCCCTTGCGGACGCAGAACATTGACTACCGGTGCAATCTCGAAATCACGAGCGGTTGACCAGTCGGAGACACGGCCTCCATCATCCGTGTTACGGACGAACACCCGATACTTACCGAGCTCCAGTTTGCTCTGCAAGGACGTAAGCTGCATGAGTTGCCCGTCCTGAGTGAACGCCGCAGTTCCGGCTACACCGGTCAACCTGAGAACGCTTGCAGAAACCACCGTGACGGTGAAGGTCCCGTTGGCTGCATTGTTTCCGCCGACACCAGCGATTCGTACTTTCTCTCCCGTCTTCAGGCCATGGTTTGCCACGTTGATATCAATGGCTCTTGATGCAGTCAGGCCGAGAACCAGGCGAGAAGTCACACCCGCCGCAGGCGCATTTCCAACGAGCGGAATCCAGTTACCGCCCGACGTATAGGTGCCGGAACTGACGGCATTGTCCAGTCGGAAGACATTTTCTGAAATCACGGTGACTGTGAAATCGCCGTTCGCACCAGTGTTCCCCAGAACTCCGGAGACTCGGACCTTGTTGCCTGTCACCAGTCCATGCTTATTGGCTGTGATATCAATGAAAGTTCGATTCACAGCACCGGTCACGGCCTGCGGTTTCGCACCTACGACGTCGACAGCACCGTTCATATAAAGTGATCGCACTTCCT
>CAIJTV010001072.1:0-1667 GCA_903823635.1 uncultured Planctomycetaceae bacterium | reverse complement strand
CAGGTAGTTGAAGAGCAGCACCAGTGAAATCACAGCCAGAGCATAGAGTCCGATCGAAGCGTAAGTCAGATGCATCCGGCCAGCAGACTCCAGGTTCTGCACAGGAACTCCGGTTACCTGAGCGTCGACGGTTCGAAGTTCGTCCACGAACGTGTTCAGGGCTGCTCCGTCCCAGATATCTTCTTTCGGGTAGACTCGGAGAACCCAGCGTTGTTCCTTGGTATTACGATCGGCCCAGACATAGCGGCTGCTGAGTTCTGCGGGGAGGTCTCGTGGAGCCACTGGACTGAAATTGTTTGCCGACGCAATTTCCGAATACTCCAGAAGCAACCAGCGAGCGATCATGTCGTTGTAACCCGACAGGATGGCGATCGATTTGCGTCCGGGAGTTTCAGAAAGATCAGTCAGGAATTTATCAAGTGCCGCACTTGCGCGTGTAGCGGAAGGGTTCGACGATTTGCGAACAGCCGCGTACAAGGCATCAACTTCTTTCCCGATCGCCATATGGTCTGCGGGAGGAATACTAGGCACCGTACGCGGAATGTTTTCCGCACGCTGTTGAAGAGACTGCAGCAATTGCATCGTCTGCTGATCAGGTCGGTCTGGAAGTTTGCTGGCGATGTCACTGACTCGAGCCACGCTGCCGAGCTTCAGGAATTTCTCACGCAACGAGCTGGCTTCTTCCCATGTGCCCGCGACGGATACGGCATACAGCACAGTATCAGAACCGGATTCTTCCAATGATCGCTCGGCCTTCACTGATTCGGCGGTTGGATCATTCAGTTTAATCAGGTTCGGATTGTAGTTCACCAGGCAGCGAACAGTGCCATCAGAGTAGCGAAACGCCTGATAGCCAAAGAAGGCCAGCAGTACGACAGCAATGCTGATCGAAACAGCAGGCCACGCCACCAGAACTCTTCGCAATGCTGCGGGGGAGAATGGCTGCGGTAAAGCTTCGACGTCATATTCAGCATCGGACAATGCGACGAGCGCTGGAAGGAAGATGAACGTTGCCGCTGCACAAAGCAGTACGCCCATGGCTGAGATCAGGCCGAGTTCCGCCAGTCCCGGGAATCCCGTCAGCATCGCTTTCGAGAACGCAAGAGCTGTCGTGATGGCTGATACCAGGATTCCTCCGCCAGTTGTCTCGGCGGTTTCTCGCAAAGCATCTGGCAGTTCATACAGTTCCTGACGAAGCGTCAGATACTTGTTAATGAACGAAACAGAGAAATCGATGCCCAGACCGATCAGAAAAATCGGGAAGCAGACGCTGATGATATTCAAATGTTTGACAACGAGCGTCGCCGCACCAAACGTCCAGCACAACGCGACGATCAGAGTCATCAGCGCCAACATCGGGTGCCGGATTCCTCGGAATGCAAGAAACAGCATCCCACCGACGACGAAGAACGCGACAATGCCAGCGTTCCGCATATCCACCGACGTACTATGCATTTCATCATGTTCAAGAGCCGGAATTCCCGTCACGCTGATCGAAACATCTCCCGGCTGTGACTCATGAGCTTTCTCTACTTCGGCAGCCAACTCCCGAAGACGAATGATAGCTGCGGCGTTTGGATCTTCGGTCGGCACTTTGGAATTGCGAATCGCCGTCACCTGAACCACACCCACGGTGTTTTCAGGGTTGAGCATATAGGCCGTTTTTG
>CAIJTV010001071.1:0-3644 GCA_903823635.1 uncultured Planctomycetaceae bacterium | reverse complement strand
CCTGTACTTGTCCTTCATGTCTTTCAGCTCGGTTACATCATCACTGTCGCCATAGCCGATACCCATCGTTCCTGATTTCCAGCCACTGGCTTCGTCCGGGATGAAGGCGATTGCAGTCCACTGATCAGAAGCATGGCTACCAGCCAGATAATCCCACTCCGCGTTCGGTTTGATGAGTTCTACGGAGGCTTTTGGAAACGGTGTCAGTTCGGACTTTTCAATGTTGGGTCTTCCCACAGGAACAGAATAGAGCGGCAACACACGCGGCGATGCAACAATCTTCGGCTCCACGGTTCCCTGTTTGACAATACTGAAGAGATCGCTGGTGACACCCGCCCGATTCACCATAACGCCGCTCAGAGTATCGCCGTTGATGTCGAGAATTGTTGATCCATATTCGACGAGGACTTTCTTCATCACGGGAGATGTTCCCAGCCGACTGACCTTGGCACCTCCGTTGCCGGTCACCACCTGCACGACTCCTTGATGAGGATGGAGCCCCTTGCTTTTGCGATACGGTCCTTCACCGTTGGGATCACCATCACCATCGTCCAGCACGACTCCGTCGGCTGTCGTCGGAGTCTGATAAGCCCCGTCGATCAACATAGATCGCTCGTAGATGTGTGAGTGCCCCGTCAGAACCATATCAACGCCACCAGCTTCCAGAATCGGCATGATGAGTTCTCGCATTTCCACCAGCGCGCCTTCTTTGTCGCTGTCATGTGAACCTTTTGTATAGGGCGGATGATGCCAATAAGCGATGACCCAGTCAGACTTTGTGTTCTCCAGATCGGCTCGCAACCATTGAGCCATCACTCCGGTGGGGGCTCGGTCAAGGTCATGTGAGTCCAGACAGATGAAATGAGCATTCGCGTAGTCGAATGAATAGAATGCTTCGCTGGCCGATGGCAGCCCGCCCGCTTCGCCTCGCTTTGGGCAAACGTATGCATCGTAGTATGGGCCGAGTCCCAGCAGACCCTTCGAGGTCTTCCCTTCATGATTGCCCATCGACGCCCAGCACACCGTATTGCGCAATGTTGGCTGATAGATGTCGAAGAACGTCTTCTGGAATTCGTCATCTGTTCCTGACGGATACGCCATATCACCCACATGCAGATACAGATCCAGGGGATGATTCTGCTCCGTCACATATTTCTGCATGGCCGAATAAACAGCCGCCTGGCGAGCATCCGCTGTGCCGGAATCGCCCACAACCCAGACGCGAATGGGCTGAACAGTTCCTGGAACGGGATGAGTTCTGAAGAAGTAGTCGGCGCCGCCAGCAAGAATTTCTGAATCATTCAGTATGGAATAAAAATAGGTCTTACCCGGTTCAAGCCCTGAAAGTGTGGCTTCGTATTGCACAGTTCCAGCCGGCGCGGAGTGCAGGGACGAGTCACTGACCGCCTCTCCGCTTATCCCTCCGTCTTTCGGGGCCATTCTGACGACGATTGATGACGACTCTAAGGTCTGATTCAAATTGGAATGCTGAAGTCCAAACTGAACCTCAGGTCGAATCTCACCAACGGTTCGCCAAACGATCTTAATCGATGATGAAGTTGACAGTTGAAGATAAGGACCGCGACTAAGCCGTGGAGACGTCGTCTCGGCCTGCACAAATGCCGCGCCGAAGATCTCAAGGACTGCGCAAAAAAGTACGCACACGCGAACATTCATCTGGGTCTTTCCTGTCGCTGAACTAGTCAATTTCCACGGTTATCCAGTCGTGCCACAAAGGCGACGGTGCTTTCCAAGGATTTCAATTGGGCGTCGCTGCATTTTCTATTCACACAAAAATTAACAAATTATTCATAATCAAGAGACGGTTCCCATTGTAAACAACGACGAACGCCCGAAGATCTCCTCTGGTCAAATGCTCACCATTATTCCGGAAATCTCGGACACGCGTGATTCAGGCCGTTGTCCTGTCTCGCAGCGGGATTCAGACCCTTTTCTTATGGCTGCAAACTGAGAGGAAGTGGCGTATGTCTCAGACTATGGTAGTGTCTCGAAAGCGACTCAGGGGCTTTACGCTCATTGAGTTGCTCGTTGTGATTGCGATCATCGCAATTCTGATTGCATTGCTGCTGCCAGCGGTGCAGCAAGCCAGAGAAGCGGCTCGACGTACTCAGTGCAAGAACAACCTCAAGCAACTGGGGCTGGCTCTTCACAACTACATGGATGTCGCTGGCCGATTGCCGCCGGCAGGTATCCATAACTTTGAGGCTGTTGTAAATGGCGGCGTAAACCCTGCTGCCAACAGCACAAGCTGGGGCCCTTCCTGGATTGTGTTAACGCTGCCATATTTTGAGCAGGGGAACCTGTACGCTCAATACAATTTCAGCAGTGTCCGCGCGCGTGATAATGTGGCGGTGGTGGGCACAAAACTGGCTGCTGTTCAGTGCCCAAGCGATTCAGGTTCTGAAGCTCCAATGTATGGTCCATTGACGAATGCCGCTGGCCAACTGGCAAACTTTGCTCGTGGTAATTATGCGGTCAATGGTGGCGCAGGAAATGCCTACTCCGGGACAGACTTCAACCTCTCCCAGGAGCGCGGTCCATTTTCAGGCGTTCACTATTTCGGAGCTAAGATAGCACACATTACGGACGGGACGTCGAATACGCTTCTGGTTGCTGAGGTTATTGGCGGCACAGCAACGGGTGATGTTCGTGGTGCGTGGGCCTATCCTACAGGCGTCATCATTTCCAACTCGTCAGCGACATCCAATCTCGCAACCTACAATCCTCGAATCCGGCTTCGCCCAAATGGAAATGCACTGGACGACCGATTCAAAGACCGCCCCGCTCGATGTAGTGCAAGTAACACAGATCGTAACCTTCGCTGTACTGCGGAAGGGGACAATGCATTCATGACGTCTCGCAGCAAACACACCGGGGGCGTACAAGTTTGCCTCGCAGATGGTTCTGGACGATTCATCAGCGAGAACATTGATCTCGGCATTTGGCTGAATCTACTTTCCATGGCAGACGGTAACGTGCTGGGCGAATTCTAAGATACCACTCGCTCATCCTGCCATCCTTGAGCCAGCCAGACGGAAGACTGTCCTGGCTGGCTTTTTCTCCCCTCCTCGTTACTTGATGATGAAAGACCCTACCATGTCTCGAATTATGCGACATGCTGTTCTCTTGATTCTGCTAACAGCTTCTGGATGTGGTGGTTCTGAAAGCACGGTTCCTTTCAACGACGATTCCCAGGATGCGGATAAGTACGCAGCGAGCGTCAAACAGATTGTCGCCGACGAAGTCGTTGCAGCCGTGCGTTCTGCTGAACCCGCTGATCAGATCTCCACGATCGTAGGGCTGCTTGAGAATCCTGATAGCCGTCCCTCCGGTTCACATGAGTCTGTTTACCTCGAGATTCTCGCTGCGGCTAAGAAGTTGAATGAGGAGTGTGCGACGGCAAACGGTAAACCGAAGGATTTGGCCGAAAGCCTGAAGAACCTGAAAGCGATCTCGGACAAACTTCCCGGGACCGTTGTCGATTCTAAACCTGAATCGGACTAGAGGCAGTTTCAAAACCCCTTCAGGCATAGCATCATGCAAGCCAGATGTAGGAATCCTTCGAAGAGGTGGGCGTGTCTTTCATGTCGGACGAGGAGTCGTCTTTGATATTGAAGCCAGCT
>CAIJTV010001070.1:0-5741 GCA_903823635.1 uncultured Planctomycetaceae bacterium | reverse complement strand
CCGGAAACTCACAAGAGCCCTCCAGCAGGGGCCCTGCATCGTCAGCCGACCATCTTCTTACAGAATCTCGCTCGTTGCCGTAACTTCTTGTGAGTGCTGACATTTCGATACTCTGCTGCCTCCATCGGATTGCACTTAGCCGCTCGCCTTGCACAACTGGCAGTCCACCAGAAGGGCTGCTATCGTTCGTAAAGTCTCTGGAAAAGGTCCTTCCCTGATGGCCCTCTCACTCCTGCCACAAATCATCCTGAGTTCTCCCATGAAACGATGCTTCTCTGCCCTTGCTCTGGTCCTTGCTGTGACTGCCTGTACGCTGGCATCCGCTGAAGATGCCTTTCCGCTCAAGGCAAAGCGAATTCTGTTTCTGGGTGATTCGATCACGGCGGCAGGGGAATACGTCTACATGATCGATATGCAATTGCGGTTGCAGTCGACCGGCTCTATTCCCGTGATCATCAACGCCGGATTGCCCAGCGAAAACGTAACTGGGCTCTCCGAACCAGATCACCCTTTTCCTCGTCCCAATGTTCACGAACGGCTCGATCGAGCATTGAGCATGTTCAAGCCGGATGTTGTCGTGGCATGTTATGGCATGAACGATGGCATCTATTATCCCTTCAGTGAAGAACGCTTTCAGAAGTATCAGAGCGGCATCAATCTACTGATCGAAAAGGTCCATGCCGCGAATGCCAAGCTGGTGCTGCTGACTCCGCCGCCGTTTGACGCCGCACCACTCAAGGCGGCCGGAAAACTCCTGCCGGCCGGCGCGGAGAAATATGCATGGTTCGCCGTCTATGAAGGCTACGATGATGTGATCCAGAAGTACGGAAAATGGATCCTCGAACAAAAAGACCGTGTTGAGATGGTCGTAGATGTTTATTCGCCCAGCATGGAATTCTGGACTGAGCAGCGAAAGAAGGATCCGACCTTCACTGTGGCTGCCGATGGAGTCCACTGCAACTCAACTGGCCATCGCACTCTGGCAGAAGCCATGCTGAAAGCGTGGGGCATCACAAAGTGGATTGAACCCACCGGCGAGATGACTCAGTTGTCGAACCAACAAGGTTCCGTTCTGCATGATGCCTGGCTGTCGCATATCGGCCACAAACGCCCCGGGACCGGTACCGGCTTGCCGCTTCCTGAAGCTGAATCCAAGGCGGCCGAAATCGAAAAACAGCTCCAGCCGCTCGTTGAAAAGATGCGAGCAGCAGCCCGCTGATTATCAGGGTTTCATGCCGCTGACAACGTTCCAGATCCATTCAGAGAAAGGCTCTGAAACGGCGGATGCTGTTGCCGTTACTTCCGAATGGCTCAACGTCTGGTCTGTCAGGCCTGCAGCACAATTCGTGATGCAGGACACACCAAGCACTGACATGCCCAAAGAGGCCGCTTCAACGGCTTCCGGCACAGTGCTCATGCCGACTGCATCTGCGCCGATTTTCTGCAGCATTCTGATCTCGGCCGGTGTTTCGTAACACGGGCCGGGCATCATGGCGTATGTGCCTTCGTGAATCCTCAGCGGAGTCTTTGTCTGCAACGCTGCAGTTCGCAGAACATCGCACCACAGCCCACGGCTATCCTGCATCTCAAAGGCGTTTGCAAATGACGAACGTCCCAGAACTGTCGCGGGAACTGTGTAAAGTAAAGGGCGCAGGTGCGAACTGATCACCATTAAATCACCGGGAGAAAACTTAGGATTAATGCCCCCGGCCGCGTTGGTGACGAGCAGTTTCCTGATTCCTAATCCCGCTAACAGACGTACGCCAAACAGGATGTCATCCAGAACACGTCCTTCATACCAGTGGACGCGTCCTTTCAGCATGACCACGCTCTGAGCTTTCACTCGACCGCAGACCAAAGTTCCATGATGGCCCGTGACGCGAGGCTGAGGCATCCCTGGAATATCAACATAATCCGCCGAAATGCCGCCAGCGTTGATCAACCGATCAGCCGCACAGCCCAACCCGGATCCCAAAATGACACCGACTGACGGCTTGACCAAACCAGCCCGTGAAAGAGCCTGATTCACAAACTCCACTGCCGAGCTTATTGAGTCTGCTGAGTCATTCAGATGCAAGTCTCTAGTACTCATCTCTTGTCTGCATGAACAGAGCTTTCTTTTCGCCTGGCAGAGTAAAGTCAAACCCACACCGCTGGAAGAAGCTATCAGCCGAGGTAATCGCCATCACTTCCAGGATATTTCGCTTAACGGCCAGGTCTACGCATTTCTGTACAAGGGCTTTCCCGATTCCACGCCCCTGATAATCATCATGCACCGCGAGACTACGAATTTCCGCCAGCTTGGCCGAATAGATTTCCAACGCGGCAAACCCGACGACCTGGTCACCATCAACCGCCACAAATCCAAAAGGAATCAGATCACTCAATTCATCCGTCGTACGTGGCAACAGTCTGTTCCGCTGAACAAATCGGTCCACAAGACTCTCGAGTCCCGGGATATCATCTCGACAAGCTTCGCGAACGACGTAGGTATGACGGGCGTTTTCCAACAGACGAATTCCTCTAACGAGATGAAATAAACACATTGTCAACAAGGAAGCAGATGCTCTCCTGATTTCCCAGGCAGCTCCAAACTTTGCTATGAGTAACTCTTTGCGATGACCCCAATCAGCCGGCGAAGTTCGTCAACTCCTGATAGCCGCTCACTCCGCCAACCGTCACCGTACAGACGATCATCTGAGCAATCAGCAGAATCAACCAGTACGAATGATAGACCGTCCCCGGATTTCGATGAAGATGATTCTGCTCGATCCGCTTCGCAGAGAATTCCGGCCCCAGGCAAATAGACGCCCCAATTACAAACCACGGAGTCAGGAAACACCACAGCCGAGCCGCTTCGCCCATGTTTTTTCCGGAAAGCCACAGTGCTGCCCATGTGGCGAATAAACTCAAGGCAAGCCGAATCATCACCGTTCCCTGACCAGAATCCGCGCTCTCTGACTTAGGGATCAGATCCGCCTTAAGCCTGCTCACGATCCGCATTAAAGATTCCAGAAACACAAACGTCAGAGGCAAGCCGATCGAAAACGACAGCTCCACAGGGTTAACGAGAAACCACTTCCACCACGTTCGGGATGATTGTTTATAGAACCCGGCATGGTTCGACAAATTCCAGCTCCAGATACGAAGCAGATTGCAGTCGGTCGCATAACTCCACACGGTGATCGCCAGAGCAAACACCGCCAACGCCACGCCGCCACTCAACACCACGTGTTGCCACGGGACTCGCAAAAATGGAGGGCCAATGCAGATCGCCAGAAAAAACAAACCGCAGGCGACCAACACCGGGATGTGTGCCAGACTCACCGTCAACGCAGCAAACACGGCCAATCCGGCGAGCACAGCGCATACGAAACGTGCAAACTTCGATTCGGCAATAACCGACTGGACCAGCAAGCAGAGAATCATCATTGCAGAGAACGCATAGACGATGTCCGATCTCGGCGCAAAAACAGCCAGACTGGGAATCGTCAGCATCACGCAAGCCGCTCTCCATCCCGCACGCGGATTCAGCAGTCGACTGCCCAGCACATAAACCGGAATAACGGTCATGGCGGAAAACAGAGTCGATAAAAACGATACCAGACACAAGGCCGCAAATTCACTGCGTGTGAGTGGTCGAGCCATCTTGACATCCGCTTCTATGAGCCGAAACAGACGCACGGATTCCGCGGCGATTGTCCATTCGGCTAAGGAAGTCAGTATGTCGCTACGTTCCATTGCTTTGATGGCCCAGAAGTTGAGCAGCAACAGTCCGGGCGGATGAGTGCCCTCGTGGAGCACATCGCCTTTGGCCATCCGCTGCTCATAGCCCGCCAGCAGTTCTTTGGTCGATGGTGTATGAAACGCCGCTTCAAAGAAATACCCGGAGGCGAAGCGATCGTAGAGGACCCAGAGTGGCCGAAGTTCTCGATGCGGCGTGGCGGCTGCCTGGCGTGCAGCGTTCAGCCAACTGAAGGCGCCAACCACCAGGAGGCTGACAAACATCACTCGTTTAATGGTCGAGGAACGATCAATTCGTCGATCGACAAACTGAGCAAAGGCCACCACGATCACGCCAACAATTCCGGGGATCGCGAGACGATCCAGCGCTTCGATCAGGTTCTCGGGCAGCTGTTGCCGACGCCAAACCCATTCGTCTGGAACTCCCAGCGGAACGTTTGAAACCAGCAGCAAAAAAACCGTGGCAATAACGGTCAGCAGCAGAATAACTACGCGTGCCATTGACCGTTCATTCTCTTCTGGGATTCAATCGGCTACGGCCGAGGTTCTCATAATTCTTTGCGTCGCTGACGCAGTATCGAATGAGCCATCATCCAGATCAAGTTCAATGCCGTGTTACTGAACATTCCCTCGTAGGTTGGACATTCTTGTCCGACGTCTGCTTCCTAAGAAAACGCGACGGGCAGGAATGCCCATCGTACAATCATTCCCCTGCGAATAGGGCGACCATAGATCACAAGAAATCAGAAACAACGCTGTCCGCAATCAGAAGTCCATTCTGAGTTAACCGCAGATATTCTCCGGAATACTCCAGCAGCCCATCCGCAACATGCTGTCGAATTTCTTCCTCAGCGAGGCCCTGCAATGACACCTGAAATCTTGCTTCAAAATTCGGCACATGCAACCCGGCCATTCGTCGCAATGACAGCATGATGGCTTCACGAGCTTTCTCTTCCGTTGTCAGCTCTTCTCGATCTTCCTCACACGGCTCGCCCTTGTTCCATGAATTCAGCCACTTGACGACGCTGCGAGCATTCGTGCTGCGGATTCCGTCCACATACCGCGCGGCCCCAGGACCGAAGGCGTAGTACTCGTCCGCGTTCCAGTAGACGTTGTTGTGTCGACACTGATATCCCGGCAGGCCGAAATTCGAAACTTCATAGTGTTCAAATCCGCGCGACTCCAGGTGAGACATCGCTGTCAAATACATGTCACGTTCCAGATCATCCGGCATGCGTTTCAGAACGCCGGTCTTCTCCTGTCGATAAAACGGAGTTCCCTGTTCATAAGTCAGACCATAGGTAGAAATGTGCTTCACTGGAAGCTGAGTCAAATGTTCCAGCGTCTGCTGCCACGATTCCAAACCTTGCCCAGGCACGCCGAAAATAAGATCAACACTGACATTGGGGATGAAGGTTGACGCTCGTGCAACCGTCTCGGTGGCTTCAGCCGCCGAATGTTTGCGTTCCAACGTTCTCAGCACGGCATCATCGAAAGACTGAACTCCCAGGCTCAGGCGATTTATCCCGTTGGCTTTAAGGACATTCAGGCGATCATCGCACAGCCCGTCCGGATTGGCTTCAATCGAAAATTCTCCGTCGTCACTGAGTTCAAAATGACGGCCGATCAGCTCAAAGAGCGTCTGCAGATCTTTGGGCGATAGATGAGTCGGTGTGCCGCCGCCAATAAACAGCGTGGTGATTTTCTGGCGACCAGTGAAGTCACGGCAATAGTGATTTAACTCGCGGCCCAGCATTTCCAGATACTGCGGGATCAAATGATCCCGATTGGCCACCAGCGTGAAGTCACAATAACCACAGTGATGTAAACAAAACGGCACATGAACGTACAGCGCCTGCGGCAGCGTTTGAGGTTTGAGGTTTGAGGTTTTCAGAAGGACAAACTCCACGCTTGATATTGAGTTTTCATTTTTTTTGGACTGCGGCAGCCTGCTGCCGCTTTCACCCTGGCAGCCTGCTGCCTAACCCCCTTACTTG
>CAIJTV010001069.1:0-2479 GCA_903823635.1 uncultured Planctomycetaceae bacterium | reverse complement strand
GGCCGAGGCCGCAGAATCGCTGCAGAAAGCGCTGGACATCCGGCCGTGGGCCGATGACGCCCTGTTCACTCTGGCACAATGCCAGCGACAACTGGGACAGGAGGAACAGGCAGCCGCAACCTTCGCAAAAGTCGAGGAATTCCGGGGGGCTCTCGCAGAACTTAGACAACTGGAAGATCAAATCGCCGCAACTCCGAACGACGAAGCCACGCGGCTCCGCAGCGGTGAACTGATGCTGCGTTATCGAGATCCTCAGGATGGCGTCGTGGCCCTGCAGGCCGTGCTGGACCTGAATCCCGCCTGCCGACCAGCCCACGCACTGCTGGCCGAATACTTCAGCAGGCTGCAACCAGCCACAGACGTGACGCGGCGACAGGCAGAATTCCACCGCCAGCGTTCTCAGGATTCTGCAAGCGCTCAGCCCGGAAGCCCCTGACAGTCGCCTTCGAGATGTACCTTCGATAGCGAGGACGTTTCGGAATTCCGATTCTGCGGTGTTCAGGGGGCAATTACAGGAGGAAGTCGCCCCAAAGGAGCAGCCCTGAAACGCAAAAAACCTGCCAGAACATCGCTGTTCTGGCAGGTTTTCTTTGAGCCTTTGAATATCAGATGAACCAGAGGTTCAATGAAACTGGGCAGAGGGGGAATCGAACCCCCGACACCAGGATTTTCAGTCCTGTGCTCTACCAACTGAGCTATCTGCCCAAACAGCGTGTGGAACGGTCCGTAAACTGAGTCGTGCCAAGGAGCTGTTTTCCGGGGCGGGATGTTAGGGGCTCATTCGCGGCTTTACAAGACATCTGGCCCTCATGGCGCAAAAACGAGACAGTTGAGTTGGACGATGACGACAGTTAGGCATGTTTTGCCGAACAAACGTGGCCAGGAATTCTCTCACAGCTCGAAAAATGCTGAAATAATCCCTGAAGGCCGGGCATCCTTTTCCCGTCAGGTGTGATCTTCGGAGGATGGTCGTTGTCGCAGATGGAACCAGAGAGTCCTGCCAGTTCGCAACAATCTCTTGATTGGCAACAAGCGGTCTCCGGAGATTGCGCGGCAACTCGTGAAATAATTGAGGCGGCCTGCGTTCAGTGGGAAGCAGATCTCAAGACATTTCTCGCTGGGGTCCTGAAGGATCGTCATCTGGCAGAAGATGCATTTCAGAAAACAGTCGTGCGGGCGATTGAAACCAGTCAGTCGGGACGACAGGACTCTTTGCGAGGCTGGTTGTTTCAGGTGGCCTTGAACGAGGCTCGCCAGATGCGTCGGGAGATACGACGCGAAACAGTGCGGCGGCAGAAGTTAATTGATCAAGGTGTTGGTTTGCAGGCCGGGGACGCTTCTGGACGGTCGAACGATTTGATGTGGATGGTGGATGCGGTTCTTGTGAATGATGATTTGGCGATGGCTATTCGTCGCTCACTGGCGAAGTTGCCGGCGGATCAACAGGAAGTGGTTCGGCGAAGGATTTACGAGGGGCAGGGATTTGCCGAAATTGCTGCTGAGATGAAGTTGCCGCTGGGGACAGTTCTGACGTGGATGCGTCGAGCGTTGATGCGGCTGAGAGAAGACTCCGGGCTCAGAGAATTGTGGATCAGTTAGCTGATGCTTCCGAAAGACAGGCTGGGATTGTTATGACAAGCAAACTGCAAACTTCAGAGACGACCGGGACCGCGGCCGACGAACGTGCTTGGCGGGCGGCCCAGTACGTGCTCGGTGAGCTTTCCGAATCTGACGCCGATGCGTTTGAACTGGCGATGCTGGATGATGCGGAACTGTGTGAGCTGGTCCTGAATGCGACTCGCCTGCAGGCCGGGATCGCAGTGGCTTGCCGCGAGTCATCTGCCAAGACTGCTTCGGCTGTGGTTAAGCTGTCAGTGGTGGATGCCACGCCCGGATTTATCGCGGTTCGTTCTCAAGTGTCTCGCATCGCGGTCAGTCTGGCGGGTCTCGGACTCGCGGGAATTCTGCTGACTTTTGCCACTGGCTCCGGTGAGCGATCATCGAGGGAGTTGGCTGTTGTGAATGCAGAGACGGTGGATGCTCTTGCGGATTTGATTTCGGAATCGGAAACCACAGAGCTACTGGCATTGCAGGATGTTGAGACGGATGTGGATCCGGCCTTGTCGGAAGTGGCGACTCCGGAATGGTTGTTGATGGCGATCGAGTTGGAAGACGGTAGTGGTCAGCCACAGTTGAATGAGGAATTGGATGTTTATTAGTGACCCGGAGAAGAGGTCGTGTTGCAGAAGCCGTTGAACCACCGGGGTAAACCCGGTGGCGTAGATTTTTGACGGAATGGTTCAGTGCCGAGTAAGTTGATCATCGGAGAGTTGAATTGATGAGACTGTTGGCTTTGTTTTCTGTTGCGATCGTGGGGCTCGGGTCTGGAGTACAGATGCCGTTGCAGGCTTTCGTAGCGCAGACTTCGGCGGATGAGAAGAAGCCGGACGAAAAAAAGCCCGAGGAAAAGTCCAAGGTC
>CAIJTV010001068.1:0-1630 GCA_903823635.1 uncultured Planctomycetaceae bacterium | reverse complement strand
GCCGGAACTTCCAATTTCCGTCCGCTGCCGAGAGGGTCAATCAGGACTTTGCGAGAAGTCCCAATAGTTCGAGCTTTGATCGGCATTCGTCGCGTTCGCGACTACGAATCAGTGAGACCCACGCAGGATCCTGCGCCGCAAGAAACTCGTCGTTCGAATAAGGAGGAGCAGATTTCGCCGCTGCCGCATGGGCTGTCAGCCGCTGAATGACTTCGCGATCAAGTCGAGTCAAAAACATCGACTGCATGCGATAGTCCAGAAATGCTTCCCAAACCATGGGGAACAGCGGAGCAACAATCTTCTCGCCAATCGCCGTTGCGTAATTCCGAATTTCCAACTGTGCATGGCTATCCATTCGCAGAGCAAGGAAGTGCAGCAGATTATGCAGATCGATTTTCCAGTAAGCTTCGGTGTAGGTGGAAAGCGGCAGATCCTTGCGAGCCTGCTCGCGAGCAACTCCAGTTTCAATTCGACTTTGATACACCGAGCGAATCTTCTGCTGAAGTTCCTGCTCTTCAATGGTCAGCTTTGCTCCCAGATCAACCGGCAGAGCATCGCCGCTTCCCTGACGATTGGATTCCGCCTGTGTTCGCCACTGGTCTTCCGGCGTCCCCTGAGCAGCCTCGATAGCCAATGAGTAACGCGTGCTGTATTCGTTGATATTGGCCGTCCGATGTCGAACCCACTGCCGCCAGCAGTCCATGGGGACTCGCACGAGAAACTTTATCTCGGCCATTTCCAATGGCGTGGTATGACGATGTCGCAGCAGATAACGAATCAGAGTTCGGTCGTCACTGACTTTCTTTGTTCCATCCCCATAGCTGACCCGAGCGGCCTGAACGACGCTGCTGTCATCACCCATGACGTCGACAAGACAGACAAATCCGTCATCCAGAACCGAAAACTTCTGCCAGCGCAGTTCGTTGACCTGGGCGAGACGATCGTTGGCGGACTGCCGGGATTCCGGCGTTGAAGTTTCCTGTGACATGGGCCGTTCTGTTCAGACAAAGTCAGTGGTGACGGAGAGGAGATCGGAAATGCCTGCGGTTGCATTTTCCAACCGCAAACGCGAACTGTAAGCTTAGAACCGCACGTTTCCAATGATCGGCGTTCATTCTCACATTCCACTGCTGCGGAACTGCCACACATGTTTTACAGTCATATGAATGACACGCCGGTTGGTCGCCTCCTGATTGCCGGTGATGACAACGGTTTACGGCATGTTTCCTTTGCAAAAACGCATTTCAGTTCCCGGGAAATCGCTCCAGACGAGAGCTGGGAACTTAGCGAACGCAGGCTGAAGGAACCCCGCTGCCAGCTAAAAGCCTACTTTGCCGGAAAACTGAAGGCCTTCGATCTGCCTCTGGCTGCGGAGGGGACCGACTTTCAGAAGCGAGTGTGGGATGCTCTGTGCCAAATTCCTTACGGCAGCACTGCCAGCTATGGGGAAATCGCCCAGGCTATTGGCAATCCGGCGGCCTCGCGAGCAGTCGGTCTGGCGAACGGCCAGAATCCGATCGCTATTATTGTTCCCTGCCATCGAGTCATCGGCAAGAACGGGAAACTGGTTGGCTATGGCGGCGGTCTCGAACACAAACAAACGCTGTTGAAACTTGAAGGCATCGGTGGT
>CAIJTV010001067.1:0-4334 GCA_903823635.1 uncultured Planctomycetaceae bacterium | reverse complement strand
CCCGGCCTGAATTAGATCCAAAATCTGATCAGCAATATTTCTGACGCTGTTTCTCGGCCAGACCGGACACGAAAGTCCGCCCACAGCATCATCGGAGACAACAGCACGAATCGCGGAGTCTGTAGCAGCATACGGTTCTTCACTGACAACACTCCGCCAGACTTCGATGCGTGGTGCCGCGGAACTCAGATCTCCCTCAACAAGAATTAAAGAACAGTCTGCGAACAAAGACTCGAACTGTTCGTACCGTCGCTCCCCGCGAAGTTCACGATCCGACGGAATAAACATAGCTGTCATTTGCGGCGACAGAATCCCCACGGCCGCCGCGCCTGCTTCGCGATGCAAATGAGAATCCTTGCCCGGCGTATCAAGCTCGTGATGGTGATGAGTATGCTTAACTGTTGCGACCCGAATCCCTCGCGATGTGAATTCACGGACCAACTCACAAACCAGAGTCGTCTTCCCTGAGTTCTTTCGCCCCACAATATGCACTCGGGCTGGCTTTGACTGAGATTCTGTCTGCATGTGACTTCTTTCCCGGTTCTCTCTTCACTGAGAGCCTACTTCACTCAGCCATACAGCCATGACGGGACTGCGAATTCAAGGAGAGACTCCTTGAGGCTGCTCAGTTCTTATCAAGAGCTGCAAAGCCAATTTCGACCACTTCGACAGGCAAAAACAGCTCGTACAGGGGACTCCTTGATTTCCTGCAAATCGTTCAGGAGTGACTCTCCAGATCTCAAATGACGGAACATCAGTCTCTGAATCTTAGGTTATAACGACAGCCCACAGATATCGGCCCGCCTCAGCTCGGGGTTTTGGCGGAGATATTCCGAGAAGTCCGGTTACGCTAAAGAAAGCGGCTGGGCTCGTTCGATGAAGACGAGGGATCTCGCATGATGCGAGACCGGCAGTTATTGCCGATCAATGTGTCGGCCACGGACGGGGTGGTTATGTACGAAACAAATTTTGGATTCCATCGCCAGCCCTTTCAATGTGCTGATCTGACTCGGGCATTCTTTATCTCCGAGTCCATCCGCAGCATTATTCCCCAGTTGCTTCACGCCCTGCGCTCCGATCTGGGGATCGCAGTGCTGACAGGACCAGCTGGTGTTGGAAAAACCTCGCTGCTGAAACATCTGCAGATTCAGCTCGCTCATGAAGGACGAGCCGTCCTGTGTTCAGGCGCAGGACTGGAAACTCCGACCGAAGTTCTGCAAACCCTGCAGGCCGCATCATTCTTGAAAGCCGGAGAAAGTTCGTCCGAATCCGCATCGTCAGTCGCAGTGCGAAGTCGCTGGACGGTCGTTGAACAGATGCGGAAGACGACGGAATTCTGGGGTCCCATTCTGCTGCTGGTCGACGATGCTCAGCTTCTTTCCGTGCCCGTATTGAACGAACTCCGCGCCTTCACCGAAGAGGAATGGAACGGCCGCGCGCTGGTTCGCTGTCTGATCGCCGGACCGCTGAACCTGGAAGAAGAATTGGCTCGGCCCGCTCATGCGGATTTCAGCCGACGCGTTCGCTGCCATGCCTTTCTGGAACCGTTGTCGTCCAAAGAATCGCTCGAATGCCTGAATCGCCACCTATCAGTCGTCGGCGGAAAACTAAGAAATGTCTTTACTCCGCAGGCCCTCGACCTGATTGCTGTCGCGAGCGATGGATTGCCTCGCTGCCTGACTTTGCTGGCAGATGAATCGTTGGTGGTGGCCGCAGAGCGATCAACGAAGGTTGCCGATGAGGATTGTGTTCGCGCGGCACTGACACGTCTGCAACATTTGGCTTATGCATGGAACACATCGCCGCTGGTTTCTGATCATCAGAGCAGTCCGGCGGAACCAGATTCTGAGTTGCCAACAACTTCGGCAAACATGAAAACGTCACACACTTCGACGACTGTGACTCATGTGGCCGCCGGCATATTTGAGTTCGGTGCTCCCGGAGTTATCGAGTTCGGTGCCAAATCCTCGACCGATTCTTCGATGTCTCGTGCAGCATCGGTGACGGTTAATCCTGCCGAGATCGCAGTTTCCGAGCTGCCCGGAAATCGTAAGCCGGCAGCAGCACCTTCCCTGACAACGACACAAAAGTTGAGTCTCGGAGCCATTGAGATCGGATCCACTCAGGCTCAAACTTTTGAAGTCGGCCATCGCTATCAGCCTGATGCCCTGGAGGCTTCTGACGCAGTCGAAATGGATGCATTTGCGTCCAGCTCCGTTGAAAGCGACGAAGCGTTGTCTTCACAAGATACTCAGGAACTGAACTATCGAGACTCGTTTCACGAACACATGGCAGAATTTGATGCCGATGCCGACACAATGTTGCTCGGTGTGCAAACGACTTCATTCGAAGACCAGACACAGCCAGGGGTGGACGGTCAGAATGCTGACATTGACTCCACAAGTGTCGAATTCCAGAGCACGATCTCGTCGCAGCACGTTCATTTCATGCACAACCCAGCGGATGCAATCCCCTCTGCAGAGTCATCGCCGGTTTCTGCCGACGCGCAGGAACAAATGATTCGCAGCGCGATCGGGGCTGATCTTTCAAGTCGGCTCCCTGTTTTCGATCGCTACACATGGATTGCACTGGGACGTGAAGTTCCCTCGGGAACATATTCTGTCTCTTCAGCATCAGACATGCAGCGGGTCACGGACAATGAATTTGGCGCACACGATGAATGGCTGACAAAAGATTCGCTCCAGAATGCTCTGGCGTTCGACAGGATTCCTGTCAGCCGGACAAGTGATGCAGACATCATGATGATGCTGAAATCACATCAATTGGAACCAGATCAGGGTGAGTTTGTAACATTTCGTCCCGCGCCTTTGTTTGGACACGGAGCGACGGAAACAACGGAGCTGCAGAACAGAGAGATTGCCGCAACAAGCTTTGCTTCGACTCCTTATGCAAGCGTCGAGCCGCGTAGCCAGCAGAATACGCCCATGGTGTCAGATGATGACGTCATCTCTGATGCCAATCGTCAGGTGATTCAGGATGCGATTCGATCAAGCCTGCTCGCAAGCCTCGCAGAATCTGCTTCAGTAATGCCTGCCGTGGACGCGTTCGACGTTACGGAGTCATTCGAAGTTGCGGACTCATTCGCAACCCTGGATGGCCCGCTGAATCCTGTCTATCCGGGTATCACCGAACAGTTTCAGGTAAACGGCTGGCATGACGGTCAGCTCATCTTCACTCCCCCGTCTGCAGAACAGACTGAGTTGTTGGCATCGCTTTCTGCTAAGGAAGTAGCTCCGGAGCAGGAACGCGTTTCACTGAACTTCGAAGCCGCAAGACTTGCTCGCGACGGCCAGTCGCAGCCCTCCCGGGAATTCGCCGGAGCACCTCATCGCGAGTCTGAACCTTCTGCTCCAATATTTTTTTCACTGCCCGGCGAAGTTCGCACGCTGGAATGGGATCTTCGCGGCGATTTGCTGAGCACTGATGATGCCGGCCCGCTGGCTGATACGCTGGCATCGTTGAGAGATGAAGTAACGAAGTTCCAGAAAACAGGTCGCATCACTTCACCTGATGATTCTCAGTCGACACTGCCACCCGACGAGTTCAACTCCGGGAAGTCTGACGGATCGCTGGAAAATCTCGTCACCAATGCCAGAAATCGGCTTGAGTCGTTTTCGCAAGCTGATGTTTATTCGTGCGAGCATGTTCCTTTGTCAGCCGCGATCGGCTCGGCGACTGATGCTGCAATCCTGACTGAGCCTGTATCACAAACATCAGGCGTTGAACGCACCGTATTGCCTTCAGAATCCGCAGTCCTGCCGGAAGCGACGTCATCACCGGCAGACAATCGTTCGCCCACAGGGGCAGCAGAGCCGAGGGATTTCAGCCCTCGTTATTCTCAGTTGTTCACGAAGCTTCGCCAAGTGCGTTCCAGAGTGGCCGGAAATCGGTAAGAATCCGGCAGGGAATCTCAACCGGATGAATTTCGGAGTGTTGTGAAACGCCATGCAGACGGAAACGACTTCGTTGCAGTCAACCGGAACTTCGCGGGGTGTCAACTCGTTTGATCAGCCTGCCGATGCATCCTCGCTTTATCGCTACTGCGGCGCTCATTTAGTGCCCGGGGGTGTCAGGTTCGCCGTCTGGGCTCCCAACGCCCGCGAAGTGTCTGTCATCAGCGACGGCAACGGATGGACATCGGGGCGTGACTGGCTTAGCTCCAGCGATACCGGAGTCTGGAGCGGAACAATACGTGGAGTCATCCCCGGGACTCGCTACAAATACGCGGTTCGCACGCAAAGCGGGCATCTGCTGGAAAAGGCAGACCCGGTTGCCTTCTATTCTGAAAAACGCCCGAACACAGCTTCCATTGT
>CAIJTV010001066.1:0-12525 GCA_903823635.1 uncultured Planctomycetaceae bacterium | reverse complement strand
GCCGCGTTTCTGTTGCTGGAAGATGGTTCGCCCGCGTATCGAGTTGGCGAACGTGAAACTCTGTCGGAGATTTCCAAGCGGTTCCTGGGGCGATCCAGCCGTTGGGTTGAGATTCTTCGTTTGAATCAGTCCAACGTGAAAGATCCGAATAAGCTGAAGCCCGGCACAATTCTGGCGCTTCCTGCCGATGCCACCGAAGTCAATGTGGTGCCTTAGGCGCATGGGATCCGATGACGCCCAAGTGATGGACCTCAAACAGGTCAAAGGCAGGAATTATTCTCTGGCGGTGTTTCGGACTTTGGATTTGGGGCGGAATAACTTCCGCTAGTGGTGAGCCTGCGTTCGCTTGGGCGAACTTGTCACACCCTACAAATCGCTGCGTTTTCTGTAGGGTGTGACAACTGAGCGTAAGCGAAGGCGGGCACACCGCATGAATCTCCAAGTTAGTGAGTGGTAGCAGGCGTTGTTTTCGTCGTCCCCTACCAGCGTCGGGGGTTTAAAAGCTGTTGCACCAACAATAGACATCAATGTCAGTGGTGCAAAGGCCCGTGAACCACCGGGGTAGACCCAGTGGGGACGAACGCAAATCATCGGCGAACTTACGCGATC
This sequence comes from uncultured Planctomycetaceae bacterium, assembly GCA_903823635.1. Classification (GTDB taxonomy): domain Bacteria; phylum Planctomycetota; class Planctomycetia; order Planctomycetales; family Planctomycetaceae; genus SXXK01. Next base: position 11,916 of record CAIJTV010001066.1, on the reverse strand, counting down.
ACTCACGATTCCTGCCTGACGCCTGTTTGAGTCCACCATTCGAGGAGTTTGCTCCGCGAAACAATTCTCTTGTCTCAAGCGAATGCTGGGCGTCCTGTGTTTTTTCGCTTTGCCGCTGGATTGCTGCTCGTCGTGCTCGTTTCTATGGCCGGAGTCCGGCTGGAGAAACAAACGATGCAAATGCGCCGTGACGTCAGCGTGCAGTACTATCAAACCGACCTTCTGCTCGAACTGCTTGTGCGATTGCGTCTTGAGACTCAGCGGCTAACAGCGCCCGCTCAACTTGCCGCGACGATGGAAGAAGCCGCCAGCCCGAGCACTCAGAGGACCCCCAATCCTGCCGCGAGACCTCGCGTGCAAACGGCGATTCGTCCCGATTCAAACGACGACAAAGCTAAACTCCCGGCGCATGATGAGCGACTTCCTCTGCTGCGTTTTCAGCATCCTTTCAACCCGGAAGGAATTGACTGATGAGCGGAACCGACTTGCCCACTGACAAGAATGAGTCCACGGTCAGCGCGAGTGTTGCAGAGACCTCTCTGGAGATTCCTGAGACGGAGATGAACGACGCAGTATCGTCGGATTCGTTGGAGACCCATGCGACAGTCACATCTGCCTCCGATCTCAAATCCTGGCGATTCAGCCTGATCTCTGGCTTCGTGTTTCTTGGCTGGATCATTCTGCTGGCACGACTGGTGCAACTCCAGGGGGCTCAGCGCCAGTTGATGAATGATCGCGTTGCGCGGCAGAGCATTTTCAGCGAAGTCATACCTGCGCGGCCTGGTGAGATTCTTGATCGCAATGGCCATGTGCTGGCGATGACCATCACCTGCGACAGCTTGTATGTGGTCCCGGATGAAATCACCGAGCCGTGGGACTTTGCGTGGAAAGCGGGATCGATTCTGAATGTCAACACCGATGAACTTTATCAACGGCTGCTCGACAACAAGGACAAGCAGTTTCTTTGGATCAAGCGGCGAACCGATGATGCTACGGTGCAGGAGTTTCGCAAGCTTGGTCTGGCCAAATCCACCTGGGGACTGCGACGCGAATATCAGCGTAAGTATCCGCAGGGCGGTTTTGCATCTCATGTCCTGGGCATTCGCAACATCGACAACGAAGGCAAAGGCGGCCTTGAACAAAGCCTGAATACTCTCATTCGTGGCGTCGATGGAAACCGCGTGATGACACGGGACGCTCGCGGTATTGTCGTGGAGGTTGCTGCCGAACAGTCTTCCTCACCCGATCACGGTCAGACTGTCGTGTCGACGATTGATCTGCTGATGCAGATCGAAACCGAACGCAATCTCGATGAGCTGATGGAAGACTGGAAACCGGTCGGTGCGTGTGCGATTGTGATGGAGCCCCATAGTGGCGATGTGCTGGCGATGGCCTCTCGCCCTGGCTTTGATCCAAACTCGCTGCTTCAGGTTCCCGAAGCGGCATGGAAGAACCTGGCCGTGTCGGCCGCATTTGAACCGGGCTCAACGTTCAAGCCGTTTATCGTGGGTTGGGCTCTGCAGGAGCAATTGCTGCAGAGCGATGAGATGATTGACTGCAGTTTCGGAGCTTATCGCATGGGCCCGCGCATTCTGCATGATCACCATTCTTATGGTGAGTTGAGCGTTGAAGATGTGCTGGTCAAATCCAGCAACATCGGCATGGCAAAGATCGGCGAACGACTGGGGCTCGAAGCCCTCTACGAGGCGACTCGCAGCTTCGGATTCGGCCGGCGGACAGGCATCGAATTGCCCGGCGAGATTCCCGGACTCCTGCATTCCTTTGATCGCTGGAATGTCTATTCGCTGGGTTCCATTCCGATGGGGCAGGAGCTGGCCGTGACTCCGCTGCAACTTATCACCGCTCATGCCGCGCTGGCGAATGGTGGTCGACTTGTCAGGCCGCGACTGGTTCGAGGAGCCTCGGAAGATGACACCATTGCTTCTCCCGCGAGCGCCGTGAATGCGGTGCGTCCGGCGGCTGATGTTGGGGCCGAACTGCTGGATGCTCAGGTCGCCCGCTGGCTTGTGCAGCAGCCAATGGTGCAGGTCATCGAACGAGGCACGGGGAAAACGGCCAGGATTCCTGGTCTGTCAATTTTTGGCAAGACCGGCACCGCGCAGAAGCTTGATCCGGAAACTGGAACCTATTCAGACAAGGCGTGGGTCTTGTCGTTTATCTGCGGGGCGCCGGCGGAAGATCCTGCAGTCATTGTGCTGCTGATGGTTGACGAGCCCACTGTTCCAGGAGTTCACTACGGCGGAACAGTCGCTGCTCCCACGGCCGCAAAGATCCTGCAGTTCGCCGAAGCCCGTGCGAGAACTCTGGATCTGCAGCGACCTCCCGAGGAACCAACGTCGAAGGAGAGATCTCGGATGACTCAGAAAGAATCGTCAGACAGCGGGCTTCGGTAGGTCGACGCTGCTATCATCAGGCTGTTGGTTTCGTAGTGCCGCCTTTCGCTCGAAGGTTGAGAAGTTATTCCAATCGTAGGGTGGGACAAGTGAGCGTTAGCGAACGCCGGCCCACCAGTTCGCTTGTTCGTCCCTGCAATGAATTCACAGCCTCCGGAGCGAGTTCCGCCAAACCTCCAGGAGAGCCGAGAATCGCATTGCTCGTTCCGGCCTGCGAAACGCTTCCCAGCATTTCATTCCCCGAGCATCCAACTTCAAACCGGTCTCGTTCATGTCACAACATCCAGCACGAACTTACCGAGCATCTCTTCGCGCTGCGATGACGAACTATGGCATGGTGTTTGTTTTGCTGTTTCTGATGCTGGTGTTCAGCCTGCTGACAGTGAAGGAGCAGCGAGCCACCGGAAGTGACGCGGGCCGTCAATTGGCCGATCAGATCGTGACGCAGTATGGCTCGGGAGCACACGTCTTTATCGCAGTGCCGGCATCAGCAGATGAGAACGCCTTTGCCGCAGCGATGGAAGAGTCGATAACAGCCGCCGGAGGAACAGTGCTGGGGAGTGTCGTTGGCAGCCCCGCCGATGCACGTCAAAAGCTGGAACAGTTATTCGCAGCAGAAGCAAAAGTTGACGTCGTCGCGGTCACCGGAGCCTCCGCTGAGTGGAAGGTCTGGGCGCGTTTTGCTCAATTGACGCCTCAGCAATTTGCGGTTCCGCGGCCGGGACGCTGGCCCAGTTTTCTGACACGGTCAAACTTAATTGGAGTCGCCAATCAGACGGCGATCTATGCGGTCATCGCGATCGGCATGACCATGGTCATCATTGGTGGTGGAATTGACCTGAGTGTTGGTTCGCTGGTTGCGCTGTCCTCCGTAACGGCCACAATTCTTCTTCGCGACTATGCAGGTGGAGTTTCTGCGACGCCCGTCTCGGTGATGTTCGCCTGTCTTGCTGGAATACTGCTGACGGCGGCCGCAGGGTTCTTTAACGGACTGATGGTCACTCAGGCTTCTCTGCCTCCGTTTCTTGTGACACTGTCGATGATGCTGATGGCCAAAGGTCTGGCGATGCGACTGTCCAACTTCACTTCGATCAACGCGGTTCCGCCATCGTTTCGATGGCTTGGAGGAGAGTCAACCGCCGGGCTGCCGAATCCCGTTCTGATCATGATCGTTCTGTACGGACTCGCGCATGTTGTTATGCAGCGTTCTGTCTTCGGGCGAGTGCTCTACGCGATCGGAGGCAATTCGGAAGCCGCTCGACTGGCGGGAATACACGTTCGCAAGAACTTGCTGCTCGTTTACACGATCAGTGGAGCACTGGCGGGGCTGGGCGGCATCATTCTGAGTTCTCGATTGAATGCCGGAGATCCCAAATATGGCGACATGTTTGAGCTGAACGTCATCGCTGCGGTTGTCGTCGGCGGTACATCACTCATGGGAGGCGAAGGCCGGATGCTCGGCACGTTGATCGGCGCATTTATCATCGCCATCATTCGCAACGGCATGAACCTAATGAGCGTTGCGCCATCGAATCAGCAAATTGTCCTCGGCGCCGTGCTGCTGCTATCTGTCCTCGCTGATCGCCTCAAACGCCGCTCCGTTCGTTAAACGTCGCGCCGATTCACTGCGAGCAGCGGCGGACAGTAACTTGGCGGCGACACCGTTAGACGTACTCCGGAAGAAACTTCTTCCAGTTTTCGTAGATGATGTTGTGAATGATCTCGTCTGAGACGCGAGGAAAATTTGTGCCACGAACGACATCGTTCACTTTGTGTTGTCCGGCAATGACTTGAGCAGGCGTTGCTGAAGGGAAATCGGAGCCGAAAATCAGCTTGTGCTCGACACCGTATTCAATGGCGGTCATAAACGCCTGATAGTGCCGCAGCGGTCGATAGTGCAATGCAGAAATGTTCGTGTAGAGATTCGGATGCTTGCGAATCAGCACGACGCATTCCGTCTCCCACGGATGGCCCATATGAGCGATCACGATGCGAAGATCGGGGCAAGCGATCGCGATGTCTTCCAGCAGAATCGGATTGGCATACTTCAGCGGACCGGGACGAACAAATGAGGTCCCCTGATGAATGTTCACCGGAATGCCCAAGGACTCGGCTTTACGAAACAGAGGCAGATGTTTCGGCTCCTGAGGATCCCAGTTCTGATAGATGGGCGAACACTTCAGGCCTCGCAGGCCCAAAGTATTCACGTAGTATTCAAGCTGCTCAACGCAGTCGGCGTCATTTGGGTTGACGGAGCACCAGCCGATGAAGCGATCGGAATGTTCTTTCACGAACTTCGCGATCAGTTCCTGGTCCGCATTGATTCCGCAGAACGGCGCTTTGATGCCGAAGACGATGACCTTGTCTGCTTCGGCTGTCGCCTGCAAAAGCTGCTCGGGCTTTGAATCAAACGCGTTCGCCTGTTGACTGTCGGTGCCGGCGAAATACACGTCCGAAGTGAGCTTCATTTTCGCTCGCTTGGCTTCCCAGGCGAACTCCACGAATTCATCCGAAAGATGATCCGGGTACCACATCAGATTTGTGTGAGTATCAAACAACATGCATCAGCCCCCAGAGAATGATTTCGCGTGGGAGCGTCATGCTAACCGATGTGACAGATTCTTGAACAGCGATCGATGTGCTGAATGATTCCTGCGACAGAACTAAAACTGATAAGTCAGTCCGCCGCTGCCTGTATGGGCCGTCAGTCCACCGCCAGCCTGCAGATCGTAGTTCGAGAATAGCGACCAGTGATCCGTCAGTTCCACATTCACGCCAGTGCCAATGACAGCGAAGTGGTGCCCGAGCCCATTCCCCGCGGTCACAAAACTTCCACCGGCCGGAGCACCGATGATTGACGCATTCACGAGTCGATCGCTGTCCAGCAGTTCTGCAACCCAGCGGGCATGAACATACGGAGTCCACAGTCGTCCGCTGGAATCCTGCAGTTCGCTGAAGCTTAAACGAGCACCCAGATGTGTCCGCAGTGAATTGGCCTGCTGACCGGCGACATTGAGCGCTCCCGGGCCACCGGTTTCGGCAAAGCTCTGCTGCGAGAACAATTGATACTGCAAAGCCATCAGGGGCTGGAGACGAACCATGCTGCCATCCAGCGACAACCCCGTCTCGGCATACGCACCGATCTGATGAGCAACCGGCGATCCCTGCACGGTTCCGCCGGGCACTGTGCGAGTCATATCGATGTCGCTGTATCCGTAACTGGTTGATCCCAGCACATACAGGGGATCCATCTGACGCACACCGTAGAGACCGAAGTGGTGTGAATTCATGTTGCCGAAAGAACCATTGTCCTGACCAAAGCTGAGGAAAGAGTTACCGTTGGAAATACCAATAACCCCAGTCTCATCACTGCCCAGGTCCAGCCCTACAGCTACGCCACCCTGGCGATAGTCAGAGCCAGCCGCGTTGCCATCTCCGCTGATCTGAGCACTTGTTCCGAATCCCTGCAGCCAGCCGCGGCGCTGAGACGCCTGGTCGCGACCACTGACCAGCCAGACGTCCTCGTCCGCGAGCTCAGCCGACACGAGCGATCCGCCAGTGGATGTCAGAAAGTTTCCGTTATTCGTCAGGCGATCCGTCACCGAATTCTGAAATTGAATTCCTGACTGAATGCCGATCGTTTGAGTCGTTCCGTATCCCTCACCGCTTAACTGCGAGAGACCTCGCTGCTGATCGGCAGTTGAAGCAGCGCCCAGATTGTTGATCATGGTCTGCAGATCTCCGGTGGCCGTGAGCGCGATTGCATCGAGCGCTCCGCCGACGGCTTGCTGATTCCCGGTGATTCCGACATCGCGAAGGGCAAGGATTCGCTGAAGTTCAATCGTAATATCATTGATGTTGTAGATGGCATTAACGTCGAACAAAGACATGTTGTCAGTGACCGTCGTGAATGCCCCTGTGACTCCTCCGCCGGCCGAAAGAATCACATACTGCGTTCCGGTTGTGTAGGTGCCGGGAGCGGCCGTGACGTTCAATGTGCCAATCACTGCGGCAGGACCGACAACATTCAGATGGTCGTTGTTTGTGCCCGGAACAGTACCGGCATCGTTGATGTCGATATCCAGCGTCCCTGTGGCGTTCTGAGCATAGCCGTCGACAGTCAGTTCTCCGATGCCGTCAACGCCGGGCTGGAGTAATCCGTCGTTCGTAATGCTGCCTGTGGTGCCGGTCCCGGACAGCAAGCCGGCTGCGCCAATTGTCACATCGCTGACCAGGCTTCCCTCAACTCGAATTTCGCCAACGTTAAGATTGGTTGGTCCGGTGTAAGTGTTTGCTCCGGACATCACCAGCAGATTCGCGCCGGTTTTGGTCACAATGCCGGTGCCGCTGATGACTCCCGCGTAAGCTCCGACTCCTTCCTGATCAAAAATCAGAGTGCCGTTGTTGACGATGTCGCCCTGAAGATTGTCCGTGTTCCCCTGCAACGTTCCCCCGGACACAGTCGTGCCGCCGGTGTGTGAGGTCGTGCCGCTCAGAATCAGCAGACCATTTCCGGTCTTGTCGAATCCACCGCCTTGCTCCACGGAACCGCTCATGGTGGCAGTGCCGGAGGCCACGTTGAACGCGACATTGTTCTGCAGGAGGACCTGATTGCCGATCGTGACGTCTTCGCCGAGATCCAAAGTCACCGCGCCCGGAAGCGTCAGTGTCCCTGTTCCCAGTGCGGTGTCACTTTCGACGCGCACCGTACCGTCGATCACATACACACCACCACTAAACGTGTTGTTTCCCTTCAGGATCAGAGTACTGACGTTGTCCTTCGTCAATCCCCATGAACCGCCGGTTTCGGAGATATCTCCGGACAGCGTTGCTGTTGTTCCTGTGTCCGGAGCGACAATCGTGGATGTGGCCAGATTGATGTCGTTGCCAATCGTGATACCGTCAGTGAACGTCAAAAAAGTCGAACCAAGATTGTTCACAGTCAGTGTGCCGGAGCCGATTGCGTTATTGTGAGTCATTCGCAACGCCCCATTCTCCAGCAGTGTGCCGCCAGAATATGAGTTATTGCCACTCAGAATCAGTGTGCCATCGCCCGTCTTTGTGATCCCGCTGGTGCCGCTGAGCTGACCGCTGAACGTCTGAAACTCGCCCGCCGTGGAGGAATTAAACGTCATTAGTTGCTGCAGACCGATGTCATGCGTGATGACCAAACCATTCACGTTCGCAGCATTGAGTTGCAGGGACTTCGTGAAGTTGATCGGGCCGCCATTTGTGAGCGACAAGCCAGCCAATCCGGCGGCGAATGTCCCTGTGTCGCCTGCTGGTGCGGCATCCAGAATCGCCTGCCGAAATGATCCGGCTCCGGCATCATTGGTCGAGTTGATGATGAAATCAGCGGCGCGGACTTGTGAAGACGCTCCGGTCATCAGTGTGCTCAAGGCCAACCAGCGAGTAAGTCGAAGTCGAGTCCATTTGAGTACCATGGTTCAGATCCTCAGCGTGGTCGCCATCAGGGCGCAATTACATCACAGAAAAGACTAAAACGGTCATCGGCGGCCGCAACCCGCTGACTTCGGTCCAGTTTTGCGAGGGCTTAATTCCGCTGGGGTAGATCCCCCGTCAAAATTCACTTTCTACGGTCGCATGAGTGAATCCGGGTCTTTGCTGGATGTGGATCGGTAGTTTCTGCCGAATGGCTCGCGGGGCACCGTTGCTGGGCGTAGTAACGGATTTGGGTCCGTCCCGCTTTCAGAGGAGTCCGTCAGAAAGGACATGCTTTGAAAATCAATGGCGACTAGACCCCATTTGGCTTCCCGAATGGCGAGTTCTCACACCCGGATCAACAAATCGCCGCGAGGCCGACCCCGCGGGTTCCTCGATTGACCTTTGTTTGGGGCGACTTCTATACTTCGCAGCTCGATTGGATGAAGATTTGACGGTTTCAGCAGGAAAGTATCCCGACGATGTCGGATCGACACTACGTTCACCAGGAAGACGAAGTCGCATTGGCCAAGATTCTGAAGGAATCCAAGCCATGGCTCGAACAATACGGAACGACGATCATTTACGGTGTTGCCGCCGTCTTAGCGGTTTCGGCTGTCGGTGTGTATGTCGCTCGCCGTCCGCCTGCGACCGCTGCCGAGTCCTCCGGCCTGCTGATGGCATCTTCAGTAGAAGATTATCAAACAGTGGCCGATTCAGCCCCGGATTCTCCGATTGGAATCGTGGCTCGTCTTCGACAGGCTGAACTGTCTCTCGACGAGGCGGCCGGACAGCTCTTCACCGACCGTGAAAAAGGCGTCAAAACTCTCGATAATGCGGCTCGCACGTTTGAGAATCTGGCCGATCGCAAGGATCTGAACAGCGTTCTGCGGGAACGAGTTCTCGCGGGTGTCGCACGAGTTCTCGAATGCCGCTGCGACGGGACAGATGCGACCGTCAAGCCTGCGATTGAGGCATGGGAGAAATTGCTGAAAGAGTACCCGGACTCCAAGATGTTCAAGGACATCGCTGAGAGCCGCGTGAAGACACTGAAGTCAGATAATTCGAAGGCGTTCTACGCCTGGTTCCATACTCAGAATCCAAAGGCCAGCGATGATTTGCTGCTGCCTCAGGATGGGCCGGGAAAAGTTCCGGACGTCCCGAAGATCGACATCCCCGACTTCACAACGCCAGCCGCTCCTGCGGAAGGGGCCAAGACAGAAGGTGCGAAGACAGAAACACCAGCGGCTCCAGCTGAGGGAACTCCTGCTGCCGAAGAGAAGCCAGCTCCGGCCGAAGGGACTCCAGCTCCAGCAGAAGGAACTCCGGCACCGGAAGCCAAGCCAGCGCCTGCCGAAGGAACTCCAGCCCCAGCTGAAGGCACACCAGCACCGGCCGAAGGTTCGCCAACGCCTGAGAAATCAGGGGAATGACATCCAGCTCCGGCGAGCCTCCAGAATCGGTGGACGACGGTATTCAGCCGTTGTCCCCCGAGGAGCTTGCAAATCTCGAGGAGCCCATCGACATCACGGTGGAGGCTCGCGCGCATGGTTGGCGGCTCGATCATTACCTGAACCGTTTGTTCCCGAACCACAGCCGTGCTCAGTTACAGAAGGCTGTGGAAGCGGGAGGCGTGACGCTGAATGGGCTTGTCCCGAAGGTGTCGCGACGCTTAAGGGTCAACGACCGCATCTGGGTTCAATTGCCGGATGCAGAAGAATCAAATATCCAGGCCGAGAACATTCCGCTGGATATCCTGCATGAGGACGATGCGATTATCGTCGTCAATAAGCAGGCCAATATGGTTGTCCATCCGGGGCGAGGCAACTCTCATGGCACGCTCGCAGCCGCATTGCAGTTCCACTTCAATTGTCTGAGTGACGTCGCGGGCCGACACCGACCAGGGATCGTGCATCGACTGGACCGTGATACGACCGGAGTGATTCTGATTGCTAAGGATAATCAGGTTCACCAGAAGATCAGCAGCCAGTTTGAACGGCGTGAAGTTCGTAAAGAATATCGAGCGATTGTGCGCGGCGTTCCGGAGCTGGCATCCGATTACATTCGCACCTTCGTGTGTGCTCATCCAAGAGTTCGCGAGAAGATGATGGTCTGCCCTGAAGGCGGGAATGCTCGCGAAGCCGTCACCTTCTACAAGACGGCCGAGACTTACGGTGGCTACGCATTCGTGGATCTGCATCCGCACACGGGGAGAACTCATCAACTGCGAGTACACATGCAGCACATCGCCTGCCCCATCGTTGCCGACCGCATGTATATTGGGCAGTCGGATTTTCGGAAGTCAGAGATTCTGAGTTCTCTCAGTCGACGCAACAAGACCTCTGCGACAAACACTGCAGAGATTGATCCAACGGGGCCTGCTGATGATGTGCTCATCGCGCGGCAGGCTCTGCATGCGTTTCGCCTGATGATTCGTCATCCGATTACGGGCAAAGAGATTCAGTTTGAAGCACCATTGCCGGATGACTTTCAGCGAACACTCAGTTTTCTGAGGCAGTTCGCAGGTTAAGTTCTTAATTGTCGATAGGAACCGCGCTGGCTGGAGATTTCATCGCTGTTTGGGCGCGCGGGTTCGTATTTTGTTGGGATCGGACAGAAGTCGATTTGCTGCGTTTCAGGCCTTGAGGGCAGACACATCGAATGCCGGGGTCGCCAAGCCCCGGAATTATATGGACCGAAGAAAAGAAGGCCCGAAGAAGCCGTGAGTTTATTGTAGGGTGGGACCAGCGAAGCGCCGGCCCACCATTTGGAATGCAGAGAATCGGTGGGCCGGCGTTCGCGAACGCTCACTGGTCCCACCCTACGATAAAATCACAGCCTTTCCGGGCCTGAATCGCAATCCGAATTGCTGGGCATCGCCATGTGAAAACATTCTTCAATAATCGACAATTCTTGAATCCGCCCGTTCCGCATGTCGTGCCCGCTTCAGCCTGCATTGCATTGGGAATTGAGCAGCATCGCCGAGTGAAGAAGGCACTGCGAGTTAAACCCACAACCAGTTAGCGTCCGGTTATCTCATGCCACGTTTGCTACACCCCAATCTGATGTTCGAAGATGAGCTGGACGGGATTGCTCACCGAGTTCCCGCGATGGCTCGAAAGTCAGCCGGGCAGTTGGCGGCCGTGATGGGATTGCTCGCATCGTCAATTAGATCGAATGCGGCATCAGATCAACATGATATCGTGATCGTCGACGAAGACGCGGTTCCGTCAGAGATCCCAACAGCGTTGCAACATGTTCGCTTTGAAACGCACGCTTCTCTTGCCCAAAAAAACCTCGCGGATTATGAATTTCAGCCGTGGGGCTGGAGCAAAGCAGCGATCAATCTGGGGGCAAAACTTGGGCTCAAGTTCTCCTCGCCGGATCCGGGCGTCGTTAAGTTCGTCAATAGCCGTGAGTTTCTTGCGGCGCTGGATGGATGTTGGCCGCTTTCAGGAGAGGCCGAAGCAGGAGAACTGCCGGGCGGACGACTTTGCTGGTCTACGGCTCAGGTCAGCGAAGCATTGCGGGAGTTCGCTGGTTTGGGATTCGCGAAATGGGTGATCAAATCCAACCTCAGTCAGGCCTCACGAAACCGCGTGTGCGGTGATGGCATCGAGATTTCAGCAACGACTCAAAACTGGCTGCAGAAACGATTCATCGACAAGCAGCCTGTTTATGTGGAGCCATGGTTCGAGCGAGTTGCCGAGTGCGGACTACAGTTTGAGGTCCCGCCGTTAACGTCAGATCAGACGATCGAGTACATCGGCGGTTGTGAGATGCTGACGGATGATGCCGGGCGATATCGCGGCAGTATTGTGTCGACCGAAGTTGACGGTTGGTGGCTGCCGGCATTGGCCCCCTGCAGGAAGATCGCGGCCGCCGCGAGAGAGTTGGGATTCTTTGGCCCGATGGGAATGGATTGCATGCTTGTCTGGCACCCGATCGATAGGAAGCTTTGGCTTCGTCCGTGCCACGATGTGAATGGTCGGATCACGATGGGGCGAGTGGCGTTGTCGCTTCGCCACTGGTTGCAGCCGGGTGAAATTGGGTTCTGGTG
>CAIJTV010001065.1:0-2502 GCA_903823635.1 uncultured Planctomycetaceae bacterium | reverse complement strand
GCCAGCGATCGGTTCCCGCCCGTCCTCGTTTCCATCAGATTCTCAACCAGCCATTCAGCAAAAGCACCCCCGCGGGCATGCTCATACTTTAACAACTGCTGAGCTGGAATCGTTATTCGTTCCCCCGGAAGCAGTCGCTTCATGCTTTCACCGGTCCCAAATTCGGCCGTCTCCCACAGGTCGAAGCCGTGCTCTTGATCCGCGATGTCTTCCTCAAGGTCTGGCCGTACCGCCACCATGGCGCGAATTGTTGCCAAGTGAAGAGACTTCGTTTCTTCGTCAATAACAAAATCCCGCACTTCACCTGTCAAGGCCTGAGTAACCGGTCTTGTCTTCAGAAGTATGTCGAGAGCATTCTGGTGATCAGCACTGCTCAACGCCGTCGCAGTCACCGCTTCCAGATCGGTGGCGTATGTTACCTTCGGAAGGTCAATAACATGGCAACCGGTGCAGTTATACTTGGCAAGCAGGAACTCACCTTCAATCCGATTCTTATCTCGCTCATTTGGCGTGTAGACGTACTCTTCTGCCGGCGGATCTGCCACAAGCCCAAGAACAAAGGTCGCGATCGCCTCAATTTCGTCTTCTTTCAACGGGAACTTAGGCATACGCAATCGTTCGTCGTAGCCCTTGGTCTCTGTTTTTTCAAAGTCGTAGCTTCGAGGAGCACGCAACTTCTGCCAAGCAAAACCAGGTCGCCCGTGGCGCTGAATACTGTCAAAGAAGAACGCCGCCGACATCTCACTGGCTTCTTGCTCTTCTGTAAACACACCAGCCGCAGCTCCACCCGCTTCAGCTTTGCGGTTGGCCGCAACAACTCGCTCACCGGTCGACTTAAACTCAGATCCTGCAGGTTCGCCATGATGATGCAGGAACTCTTCGATATGCTCGAAACCAAGCTTGCTCGTGTCCTTACGACCCCAATCCTGCAGGGCAACGCCGATCGGGCGAGCCAGCTCATACCCCGGCATGTCATGACAAGCATAGCAACCATATCGAGCAATCGTCTTTCGACCGACATACTCCAGCTTCTTCTGTCGCCACACGCCCGGATCTGTGATCGCGGCGCCATCTACTGATGCCAACGCCTGCTCGTCACCGACCACCTCGGCCAGTTTCTGCGGGAACGATCCCGATTCGATGATCCCTCGTGCCGCTGACTTACTAAAGCGAGTCTTCTCGAGATACACACTCACAAGGTTATCAAGTTCTTCGCCCTCAACTTCATGCACCGCGAACTGTTCAGACTTGCCCTGACTCAGCAGGAAGGCCGTAATGTCAGCCGCCGGATCGATCGATGTCGTACCGTCTACGTCGGTATACACATCCAGATACAGATTTGGCATCCGAGTTCGCTTGTGATGTCGCTCCGGTTCGCGAATCCAGGTGTACAACCAATCGCTGAAGTTATCATCCTCAGCATTGCGAAGCACCTTCTTGTGAATGTCAGAAATGTTCGGACCAAAATCAGCCGTATTCCCCGGAACCGCTGTGTGCTGGTGGCACGCCAGACAGCCACGCTGAGAAAACAACTCCTTCCCACGCTCCGCATCGGCTACATAATTTTCTTCTGGCTTCAATAGCTCAATTGGCTGCGATGTCCCGATCAGCACGGCTGCAATACCAGCGAGCTCTGCTGCTTCAAACTTCGCCGTATGAGCTGCATCCGCCTCACTCAAATGATCAGCCAAACCAAAGAACTTCGGCATCTTGGTGGATGGACGGTACCGCGATGGATCCTCAGTCCAGTACTGAATGAATGCGTCGGTGGTCTTCGCAGCCACGTGACGAAGACTTGGTCCAACTTTCCGCATTTTCCCGGCGACCTGAGTCGGATCGGCAGCAATTCGAGCGGATTCTTCTGCAGTCTGAGGCTCAAGTCGCATATCAGGACCAATGGCAACTCCTCCATCGAATCCGTGCATCTCGTGGCAACCGTAGCAACCGTACTTCTGGATCAGTTCGTAGCCCTTCACGACTTTCGGTGCTGACGCTCCGAATTTTGGACTAACACCGAGTTCAGTCACAGAGTGATGGCACTTGATACAGGTTGACTCGGCGAACCGAGAAGGCTGCATCGGATACTCCCAGAAGTGATTCGGATGATATCCGTACTCACCATGCCACTCGTGAGCAAGATGAGGATCATTGGGGGTATGCTCAGCATTACCGAAGCTAGTACCAGACCCCTGGCCGTCATGGCAAATGGTACAACCGAACTTTGCCACCGGGTGAGGACTGGACGCCGTGCAAAACAGCTCCGTCTTTGGGTGAGTTGAAAACGGTTGAGGGAACTTGTTTTCCTTCACCCAATCTTCAACGGAGGCCGTTGATGGATGGCCCGCAGGGAATGCTTCACCACCTGAAGAAGTCGTCTTGTCAATATTCTGATGACATGAGCGGCAACGATCGAAGCGAGCAATCTCGGCCATACCCAGCGTCTGCGACAGGCGAGGCATCCAATCCTGAACGATCCGCAGATGCGAGTTGAACCCGTCGATG
>CAIJTV010001064.1:0-2263 GCA_903823635.1 uncultured Planctomycetaceae bacterium | reverse complement strand
CTGAAGATTCAGATCGACGTCTGTTAATGGCTGTCCCGCGAGAGTCACATTACCTGTGACGGCAACGCGTGCAGCCGTGGGAGTGACACTGACGCCACATCCGACGATCGCACCCATTAGCACCAGGCTTAGAAACGAACGCAACATAAACAAAATACCTTTCAGACTATAATGAGATGCGGGCCTGACAAATCTGTGTTTGTCAGGCCCGCATTGTTTAACATTCTCGCATGTCATTCGGACCACGCCGTGATGACTAGAATTCGCCGATAACGTTTCCGTCCTGAGAAGCGGCCAACCACTTCAGGATTCGCCAGTCGATGTTTTCGCTCAGGAAGCGTACTGAACCGTCAGCGAGAACTGCCTGGCAACCACCGATGTGCCAGCTAAATGGCTCATCGTTTGGACCACAGTTGTTGGTTCGCCATGTACATGTCGACGGCCCACCCTGAGGCGTGCGATTCTGATTGATCGCCAGCAAACGTGAAGCTGTCGAGTTGCTTGGGCCAGAAAGACCATTGGTGCTTGCATCCGGGTCAGCCCATGCGTACATACGTCGTCCGCCAGAAGTACCACCTGACCACTCAACGGTGTCGTTCGTGATAACTGCAGGGCGTGAGGACAATGAGGCAAAGATGCCAGCATTCGGATGAGCGCGACCAGCGTCTTCGATACACAGAATCGTGTTCGATGTTCCGTCAGTAATGCTTCCGAAGCCCCACTTCTTTTCGCAGGACAGAGCGCCCTGGCGAGTCATAGCTGTGCGGCGTGCTGTTACGGTCGGACGAGTGCCCGGCAGATCAGTCTGACCGGTCTGTTCTTCAACGTCTGAAACGGAGATGAACATGTAGTCCCACACACCGTAACGGTCTGGAGATCGAGTTCCGGATGGAATCGGAGTGCTTGGGCAGATGAACGCATCAATCTGAGACTTTGCGGCAGCAACAGTATTCGGATAGTCAGGGTCGTGATACACAGCACCCAGTGAATCCGGATGAACGGCCGTCATTGTGTACGGCGTTGTCTTGGTTCCCATCTGAGCGTAGGTCAACTGATGGTCCATCTGAGCATAAACATTGGCCTGCTCGATGTAAGGCAGCAGCAAAGTCGGAGTCGACTGAGTCATGTAGACAGTTGACGCTCCGCCGGTGCTGTCGCACTGGCCTGGATGCGGCAGCTTGTTGTAAGTGCTCTCGAAGTTATGAACAGCCAACCCAAGTTGCTTCAGATTGTTCTTGCACTGAGTTCTGCGAGCAGACTCACGAGCCTGCTGAACGGCTGGCAACAGAAGTGCGATCAGAATTGCGATGATCGCAATCACGACCAGCAGTTCGATCAAAGTAAAACCACGACGCTGGCTCACTGGAGCCGACTGGAACCTGAACTTCTTCATCAAAAAACTCTCCATTCCAAAAAAAAGTAACGGATGCTTTGCCAACACATAAGGAGGATCAAAGAAACAGATCCAGAGAAAACTCAGCCCTGTCCCTTCAGATCAGATCCGAGCGTTCTCAAAGCAACCGACAAAAGCCAGAAAACCCTATCAACTTTAGCTCAAGCAAATCCTGCAGACGACGAAAACATCTTCCGCGGACGGCTGAAAACTCGTAAACCCGTAGTGCAAATGACGTCTCTGAAGATACCGTCGTAAAGACGGCTTTGAACCAACAAAACCACATACTTGCACTGACTTAGGGTAGTTTCGAAACCAATTGTTAACGTTTGATGAAGCTGTGCCAGTTTTATGAAACTTTCGCTAGTTTTCAGTGAATGTCCATACACTTTGCGAACGCCAAATTAATTATCTCCCGTGTTTTTTGCATCATTCTCGCCTCTGGAATGAGGTCGTAGTCTATTCCTGCAAATCTTCTTCAGGGCAAAGCTGAAACGCAGGGGCGACCAAGGCCATAGGGGCAATAGTGATTCTCATCGAAAGCCCGAAACGAAAAAAGCCGACAAGTCGCACTTGCCGGCTTAGAGCATTACCGTGTTGATATGAATACTTGACTGGCCTAGTCCCTATTCCCTTGAAGCTTTGATCCGATCTTCGCCCGATTTGACTTTGCCGGGACTCAGCAGTCTCAGAACAGTGTACATCGAACTGATCATGTGGCGATTGACGGCATGCCGGGCTAGCTCTAGTGGATACCGATCGCCCGCGTGTCTCTTCGCGATCTCAAACGCTTCCGAAAGTTGTTGGCGATACTGACCGCCCGACTTGCTCGTTTCATAAATCCGAAAGCTTGCAATTGTTCTGTTGAGG
>CAIJTV010001063.1:0-6896 GCA_903823635.1 uncultured Planctomycetaceae bacterium | reverse complement strand
CACCAAGCAATGCAAGTCCGGGCCGAGGCAACGCTTCGCTGCGATGTGAGCTCGTGCCAGTACCACCCGAACCGGGACGCAACAACAGCACCGCCAAGGCCGGGCTGAGAGTCAGCGAATTGAACGCCGAGATGATCGTTGAAATCGCGATCGTGACTGCAAACTGTCGAAAGAATTGTCCGACAACTCCGGTAATGAACGCGCAGGGAATAAAGACGGCCGAAAGCACCAGCCCAACAGCAATCACAGGCCCGGCGACCATCTCCATGGCGTGAATGGCCGCATCGCGAGGTGTCATGCCGTGTTCGATATTGTGTTCGATGGCTTCCACGACCACGATGGCATCGTCGACAACAATCCCCACGGCCAGCACCAGGCCGAACAGAGTCAGCGCATTCAGACTGAAGCCAAAGGCCAGCATCGCCGCGAAGGTTCCGACGATTGCCACGGGTACCGCGACCAGAGGAATAATCGCCGGTCGCCAGCCCTGCAGAAACACCAGCACGACGATGGCGACCAGGATGACCGCATCGCGGAGAGAGATGAACACCTCTTTCACCGATTCACGAATAAAGGGCGTCGTGTCATAAACGATGGCGTAGTCGACACCTTCCGGAAATCGCAGCTTCAGATCGTCCATGCGAGCTCGCACTTCTGCGGCCGTTTCCAGAGCATTCGATCCAGGCAATTGATAAATCGAAAGAGCGATGGAAGGCTTTGTGTCCAGCGTGCAAACCTGATCGTAAGACATCGCTCCCAGTTCAATGCGGGCCACATCTTTCAGTCGCACCATCCGCCCTTGCGCGTCGGCTCGCAGGACCATGTCGCCGAATTGCTCCTCACTGGTCAGTCGTCCCAGAGTTGTCATCGTGTACTGAAATACGAGCCCTTCTGTTGTGGGCTGCTGGCCAATCTGTCCGGCCGCGACCTGAGTATTCTGTTGTTCGATCGTCCGCAGGATGTCCTGAGTACTGATGTCTCGCATGGCCATCTGCTGAGGATCCAGCCAGATCCGCATGCTATAGTCGCGTTGACCAAGAAACGTGATGTCTCCCACGCCCTCGACTCGCGACAACTCATCCCGCATTTGAATTGTGGCGTAATTGCTGAGATAAAGGTTGTCTCGCGAGCCATCCGGCGAGAAGAGATTCACGATCATCAGTACGCCCGGCGCTTTTTTCTTGACGGTGACTCCGCGTCGTTGCACAAGATCCGGCAACGTCGGCTGAGCCAGAGCGACTCGGTTCTGCACCAGCACCTGCGCCAGATTCAGATCGGTTCCGGAGGCAAACGTGACCGTCAGCGTGTACATGCCGTCGTTCGTGCATTGCGACGACATATACAACATGTTCTCAACGCCATTCACCTGCTGCTCGATCGGTGCGGCGACGGTATCAGAAACAACCTTGGCGTTGGCACCGGGATACATCGTCGACACTTCAACAGTCGGTGGAGCGATTTCCGGGTACTGCGTCACCGGCAAAGTGAAGACCGCGATACCGCCGGCGAGCGTGATGACAACGGACATCACCGTGGCGAAGATAGGTCGATCAATAAAGAAACGAGAAAACATTCTACGAAGACCTTAGCCGACCGAAGGCAGCTCACCGGTTGGCGATTTACGTTCGTCGGGATTGATTGTGGGGCTACTATGCGTAGATGGCACTCCCCGTGGTTCAGTTGGTATGGCGGCTATCGCGGCACGAACTGGTCGAGTCAAAAACCGGAGTCTCATTAAGTCTGTCAGAATCCGACCAATACGCGAAAGTGGGCCGTGCCCGGAGAATATTGACCAGTGTGAGATACGATCAACGATCAGAAAAAAGACCGGTGTCAGGAAGATCCCGAAGATCGTCACTCCCAGCATCCCGCTGAAGACAGCTGTCCCCAGCGCACGACGCATTTCGAATCCCGCGCCGGTGGCGACGACCAGCGGGACGACTCCGAGGATAAACGCAAACGAGGTCATCAGAATCGGCCGCAGCCGAAGTCGACAGGCCTGCAGGATTGATTCGTAAACATCAAGGCCTTCGTCACGACGCAGCTTGGCGAATTCGACGATCAGAATCGCGTTCTTGCAGGCGAGCCCGATCAGCACCACGAAGCCGATCTGAGTAAAAATATTGATATCCAGTTTGGCAACGGCGACTCCGGCAATCGAACACAGTACACACATCGGGACAACCAGAATCACGGCCAGCGGCAGTGACCAACTTTCATACAACGCGGCTAGCACGAGAAACACAAACGCCACGGAGAAACCAAACAGTAACATTCCAGTGCTGCCCGATGTTCGCTCCAGAAAGGAAAGCTCGGTCCACTCGAAGGCCATCGTGGACGGCAATTCGGACGTTGCCAGTTCTTCGAGAATTCGAATTCCTTCCCCGCTGCTGACTCCTGTTGTTACATTGCCGATAATTGCTGCGGCCGGATACATGTTGTAACGAGTTACCATCAGTGGCCCACCAATTGTTCGCACTGTGGCCACGGACCCCAGCGGTACCATGCGTCCGTTATCTGTTCGGACTCGCAGTTTGGCGACGTCGTCCACTTGATTTCGAAAGCCCTGATCGGCCTGAACCACAACTTGCCAGGTACGGCCGAACATATTGAAGTCATTGACATAACGAGAACCGAGATAGGCCTGCAGAGTTCCGAAGACTTCGCCCAGACTGATTCCCTGTGACAGGCAGGCATCACGATCCACATCAAAATAGAGCTGGGGAGCATTCACGTTGAAGCCGGTGAAGAGTCCTTTCAGCTTTGGATTCTTGCTGGCCACGGTGATCAGGTTGTCTGTTTGTTCCTGTAGCACGCGTAGTCCAGAGTCACCGCGATCTTCAACCATCAGCTTCATACCACCAGCTCGCCCAACTCCGGAGACAGCGGGCGGAGGAGCCAATGTCACGGTCGCTTCAGGAATCTGTTTCGCGAATTGTTTCAGCAAAGATTCCTGAATGGCATTGGCGGTCGTTTCCGGGGTTTTTCTCTTATCGAAGTTTTCGAGAATGATAAACATGGAACAGAAATGGGAAGCTCGACCGCCCAGAGTAAACGAGTTTCCGGCGATGGAGTTAACGCTGCGGACGCCCGGAGTATCGAGAGCGATGCGTTCGATCTTTGTGAGTGTTGCCAGAGTTCGCTCAGCGGCCGTCGCATCCGGCAACTGCACGCTTCCTGTCAGATAACCTTTGTCCTGAGCAGGAATGAAGCCGGTGGGAAGAGAATGAAAACCGGTGTATGTCAGACCGACAAGTCCGACGTAAACGATCAACACAATTATGGGAACTCGCAGGAGCCGTGATGTTGTCGCGACATAGCCATTAACACTGGCTCCCATCAGGCGATTGAACAAACGGAACAGCCAACCCAGCAGGAAGTTTAAGATCCGCGTGAGCAAATCCTGTCGCCCATGTTTTGGCCGCAACAGTAACGCAGCAAGGGCCGGGCTGAGTGTCAATGAGTTGATCGTGGAGATGACAGTTGAGATGGCAATTGTCAAAGCGAATTGACGAAAGAACAGGCCGACGATTCCCGACACAAATGCACACGGGATAAACACAGCAGAAAGAACAAGCCCCACGGCGATCACGGGGCCCGTCACTTCATCCATCGCTCGAATCGCCGCTTCGCGAGGACTGAAGCCGCGTTCGATATATTGTTCCACAGCTTCAACGACCACGATGGCATCATCGACCACGATACCAATGGCCAGCACGAGGCCAAACAGAGTCAAATTGTTCAGACTGAAGCCGACTGCCAGCATCGCCGCAAAGGTTCCGACAATCGCTACGGGCACGGCAATTAAAGGAATAATGGCCGGACGCCAGCCCTGAAGAAATAAAAGTACAACCAGCGAAACCAGGATCACAGCGTCTCGCAGTGATTTGAAAACTTCTCCGATCGATTCACGAATAAATGGAGTCGTGTCGTAGCCCGCTTCCCAGATGACTCCTTCGGGAAAATCGACAGCCAGTTCGTCCATCTTGGATTTGATCAGGTCGGCGGTCTCCAACGCGTTTGCGTCAGGCAACTGAAAGATCGCGAGTCCGACTGTTGGTTTCTGATTGAACCGATTATTTGTTTCGATGGTTCGGGCCGCCACCTCGACTCGCCCAAGATCCCGAATCCGCAGCGTGCGACCGTCCGGAGTTGTTCGCACAATGATGTCGCCAAATTCGTCCGGCGTCTGCAATCGTCCCTGAACATGCAGAGGAAGTTGCCAGGCGTGTTGAGCGGGCGGCTGGCTGTTGACCGTTTCATTGGTTCGAGTGAAGGCGTCCGCAGATTTCGATTCAGAACCGCCAGTCGTAAGAATATTGACGGAGTTAATATTCGGGCTGACGACGGAATTCTCTGCTGTTGGTTGTTGCCCGAGTTGTCCCAGGCCGACCTCGGCATTTTGTTCGCGGACGGCAGACACAACATCCGACACCGCCACATTGCGCGCGGCCAGCTTGTCCGGGTCGAGCCAGATTCGCATGCTGTAATCACGCTGTCCGAAGACTCGAACTTCACTGACGCCTCGCAGCCGACTGATTTCATCAAGCAGCCTCAGGCGCGCATAATTGCTCAGATACAACTGGTCGTATCGTCCGTCCGGAGAATTCACACTGATCGTCAGCAGAATATCGGGCGATCTCTTGCGCGTCGTCACGCCCGTTCGGCGCACCAGTTCCGGCAACAGAGGTAGTGCCAGACTGACTCGATTCTGCACCAGCACCTGAGCCAGATTCAGATCGACACCCGGCTTGAAGGAAACGGTCAGCGCATAGGAACCGTCGTTTGTGCTCGACGAGTTCATATACAGCATGTCTTCCACGCCATTGACCTGCTGCTCAATCGGGGCCGCAATCGTTTCCGCTACCGTTTGCGCGCTGGCTCCGGGATAATTGCAGGCGACTTCAACCGTCGGAGGAGCAATCAGCGGATACGGAGCAAGAGGCAATTGATACAGCGCGATGCCGCCGACCATTGTGATCACAATGGAGATCACAGAGGCAAAGATCGGACGATCAATAAAGAAGCGAGAGAACACAGGAACGGCTCGCAGCAACGGCGGGACATCTCAGCAGGCGCGACATCGTATCCATTCAGGAACCTCGCGGGAATTGACCGGTCTTTTGGAGTGCGGCAGCCCGCTGCCGCTTTTTCGCAGGCAGCCTTGCTGCCAAGCCACGTTCGCTGCAGCATGTCGGATTTGCAAATTGTTCTCCACAGCAGGCTGTGGAGCCGAAAGCTTCAGCAGTCCAAAGAACAGTCAGCAGCGTCCCCCAATGCGAACCGGGGTTGGCATGTCGAAACATACCAACCCCGGAACATCGGGTCGTCCGAAGGTGAGGAGTAACTTCGGAACGAACTTTTCGTTGTACTGTGCGGACTCCTCGTGTTTCCGTCAGCTCGCAGCGTGTTTACGAGCTGACGTGAATGGCCGATTTGGCCAGTGATGATTCCCTGTCAGGAAACTAGTGTTTGAGAATCCGAGTTGCTTAGCGTGTTGTATAAATCGCCGGATCATCAATGATGATCGGAGTTGACCAGGTCTTGCCGTCGTTCTGATTGCACGAGTTAAAGAAGTGAGTCGCGAAGTACTCAGCCTGATAACCGTACGGGAAGCTGGAGTAAAGATGGTCAGCGGCGGTCAGGTTGTCAGTGCCCTGTTTTCCGTAGTAGTGAACTCGACCATCGCCAGTCACTGACATGCCCAGCGTCCACCAGCCTGGAGTCAACTTCAGGCTCTTGACTTCATGACCGAGGTTGTTGCCTCGGATCAGAAGGATGGCTTCATCTTCTTTGAACTTGCCATCATGGCTACTATGGAACTCGATGAAATAGCCCGGCCAGTAATCTTCCTGTTTACGCTTCGTTGATGTAAACAAAAACTTCTTTTCGGTCTCCGTGATCGTTGTCTTCAGATCGATGCGATAGCCGAAGTGTGAACCGGAGCGATTCTCCCACTGTTCGAAGGGAGGAAGATAAACTCGAGTCACGCAGCTTGGGTTTCGGCCCGTCGCGATTGCTCCCACTTTGGAAGAGCAAGCCATGATCAGATCGTCCTGCTCCATTTTATAGGAGTTGTCTCCGGGGACGCCGGAGTTCAGGGTCTGGACCTTCAGCGCGCCTTTGCTGCCGGGAAGTCCACCTTCCGGCGTGGGGACTCGAACGATATGGTCTGGCATGCCGCGCTTTGGGCTTTCGAACCAGCGTTTGTTGTTCGAAAAGCCGGTGGGGGAACGAACCTGTTCGTCCTGTTCCCGACTGGCCTTCGCGCCGTTCGGAACCCATTTCCAGTTTTCGTCTTCGAAGTCGTCTCCCACCTGGTTCAGCTTCATCCCGGTTCCAGGAACAAGCTGAGCGTGGGCGT
Organism: uncultured Planctomycetaceae bacterium; assembly: GCA_903823635.1. Lineage (GTDB taxonomy): Bacteria > Planctomycetota > Planctomycetia > Planctomycetales > Planctomycetaceae > SXXK01. Next base: position 532 of record CAIJTV010001063.1, on the reverse strand, counting down.
CCACGAAGAAGACAGGAATTGCAATGACAAAACATGCGGCTTGAACAAGCCTCAGGATTGGCGACTTCATGTCGACCGTGCCCCCAAAGAGTGAATCCGTTCTGGCAGGGCAGGATTTTCACAGACCGCTCATGCAGACCGACCGGCATCCTTGCAGACCGGTGAGCATTCGCGGTGCTTCGTGAAAACGGTGCTGAGAGTTTCTTTCCTGATCCAACCAGCCGTCCCTGGCCTGTTGTTGCAGGACTCTGCAGACCTATCCCGTCAAATGGAGTTATCGGACTGGCTGTTGCAGGCGGCATAGCCATTTCTACTGGTCGTAAACAGTCTTCGGCGGCAATTCGTCTCAACACGGCACGTTCTGGCTGTCTTTCCTATTTTGCCTGATCGGCTGTTGAGTCTGAGGCGTAAGCCGACGGTTCATTGGTCGCATCCTGCGAAATTCTGTTTACCGCCCAGCCGGAGGCGCCGGCCAGCACGGAAGCCGGCGCCTTCGGCTGGGCGGTAAACGAAAGTCAGCAGTGGGTTTCCT
>CAIJTV010001062.1:0-2846 GCA_903823635.1 uncultured Planctomycetaceae bacterium | reverse complement strand
GCCATCATGATCAAGGCTCTGGCCGATCGATGTGCGGAAGCGTTCGCCGAGTATCTGCATGCGAAGGTTCGGCGAGAGTGGAGCTATGGCAAGTCGGAGACTCTGACGAACGATCAACTCATTGATGAACAGTACGATGGCATTCGTCCCGCGTTTGGCTATCCATCGTGTCCGGACCATCTGCCGAAGGGACCGCTCTGGGAACTGCTCGACGCCGAAAAAGCAACCGGCATGAGTCTCACCAGTAGCTTCGCAATGTGGCCGGCGGCATCGGTCAGTGGCATGTACTTTAGCCTTCCGGATCGCATGATCCCGGGCTCCAAGTACTTCGCCGTCGATCGTATCAGCAAAGACCAGGTCGAGAACTATGCATCTCGCATGAAGATGACCGTCAAAGACATCGAACGCTGGCTGGCTCCGAATCTAGGGTATAATCCTTAGCGGCAATCGCGGGAGAATGACAATGGCAATTGACAAGGTGGTCACCAAAGTCAGACTGGACGAACAGTCGAGCGACCTCTCCTTTTGGTTGTCGAAGACGCCACAGGAACGGATCGCCGCACTGGAGCTGATCCGTAACGAGTACAATCGGGGTAAGTATGGATCTGACATCCGACTTCAGAGAGTTTGTCGAGTGGTCAGACATGCGTAAGTTGCTGCCTTTCGCTGATGGTGTTTGACGTGTCTCGGAGAATGCATGATTACTCAAGTCCACATCAAGAACTTCAAGGCCATTCGCGATGCCTCCGTGGACCTGACGCCGATTCACCTGCTGATTGGTCCGAATGATTCCGGGAAGACGAGTGTTCTTGAAGCCATCGCGGCGATATGCCGAAGCGTGGATCACAACGCTTCCGAGAGCTTCCTTGGAAGGTGGCAAGGGTTGGAATTGGTGAATTCCGGCTCCGCAGACTCTAATGTCCACGTCACGATCATCATCCGTTCCGAAGATACAGATACGGGATATCAAGTTACGGCGGCGTTTCCAGACACGGGCCGTCAGGTCCGTTGGACACAAGCCGTAGCTCAAACGAACGGCCAAACAATTCAGTTGTTGGTACATGCTGAGAGCACGCTATCAGATCAATCGCGACGCAGTGTCCATTCTGCTGCCGAGATTATGAAGCGGTCTGAATGGTCAACCTCGCAGAAAGTTGATCGTGCAATCGGCGGATGCTGGTATCTTCGCTGGACAGCTCGCAATCTGGCCCTTCCCACATCACTGAACCCCGATCGACGATTTCGAATCGAAGGCAACGGATTCGGATTGCCAACACTGATTGATGATTTGCTGAACTATGATCGTGAAAGTTTCTCTGCACTTGAACGGGAGTTCGTTCAGATCTTTCCGCATGTCCGAACGATTGCTCTTGTGCAACAGCAGGGTTTCAATTCCCCAGTCGATCAATCAGATGAAACCCTGACGCTGCAACCATCTCCTGGAAAACAAATCGTCTTCCGTCTGAAGAACACGGACCGCGATCTGCCGGCATCGCAAGCCGCTGAGGGCATGCTGTACATCCTGGGTTATCTCGCCTTGATGTACTTGCCAAAACCGCCGCGAGTTCTGCTGATTGAAGAGCCGGAGAATGGTATTCATCCGAATCGCGTTGGCGACATTGTCAGAATTCTTCGGCGACTCGTGGAACGTCACCCGGAAACACAGATTGTGATGACCAGTCATTCGCCGTATCACGTGGATGCCTTCCAACCGAATGAAGTCACTTGGTGTCGCCGCAATGATTCAGGCGACGTAGTTCTGACTCGACTGGACACGCTGCCGGAAGTTGAACGTGCGATGAGCATCTTTTCACTTGGGGAAATCTGGACCAACGAACTAGAGCCAATGCCGATCAACGAGGATGCGAAGTGAAGCGTTCCGTTCTGATCGTCGCGGAAGGAGAGCATGAGCTTGCTGGCGGTACGGCCGATGCCGCTCTACCGATACTTGTGAAGCGGTTGTTGGGTGATGGTGTTGATCTGCGGCCCACTTCCAAACGCATTCGCGAACTTTCAGGACACGTTCATGCGGGACGAGGAAATCCGCTGGCAAGAAAGTTTATCGGGATCATCCGTTTTGCAGAACGGCAGGGTTTCGATGCGGTAGTGATTCTGGTTGATCAGGACGATGATGCTTCGCGACACAACGCCGCGTCCGTGGCCCAGGAAACAACATTTACGACGCTACCTCGAGCCATTGGCATCGCGGTACGGAGCTTCGATGCATGGTTTCTTGCCGACCATGCAGCACTTTCGGAAGTGCTGGGTACAACCATTTCAATGCAACCTGATCCAGAGCGCCACGACGATCCAAAAACCGTGTGTCAGAGTCTTCGATCCTCGGGATTAAACAACTACGCATTACGCGACTTATACTCTCTGGTCGCCGCGATCGCGAACCTCGACGTTATCAAACGGCGATGTCCCAAAGGCTTCGAAGTTTTCGCGAACCGCGTCACCTCCCTGTGTGGCAGCTGACACTCGCTCAACTCGTCAAACAACGTCAACCACTATGCCCAACGTACTCCCAGACAAGTATCCGGCACCCGGCTGGGAAAACCAGTTTGACGTGGAAGCCGCCAGAGAGATGCTCCCTGATGTCGATGAACTGGTTGCTCATCCTCGTTATGGAAAAGCACCAGCATTCTGCGGCGAGAAGTTGTCTCGGGCCGCTAAGTTTGGGATCTATCAGTATCAGCCAGCCTGGATTTTTCCGGCATCCAGAATCTCTGCTGACAAAACGAAGCAGAATTACTCTGTCGTTCCGCGAATAGAATACTTTGATGTGCTTTGCCGTTGTCGAGATTGTCGACGCTGGTTCATCTTCTTTGCGAAAGAGCAGCAAT
>CAIJTV010001061.1:0-2344 GCA_903823635.1 uncultured Planctomycetaceae bacterium | reverse complement strand
CTGAGGAATCTCCTCTGTGAAGATCGACTCCAGCTGAAGCTCCTTCGCTAACGAAGGCAGCGCTCGCTGAATGAAGAGCAGCGACAACAAGAAGCCAAGATTAAACAGCAACGAAAAGGCAATGGACGGAAGAGACCGAGTCAAAGCTTTCACTGCATCCTCCTGAAGATGGGACGCCAGGAATGAAACGAATAACGATTGCCAATCTCATCGACCATGTTGACCAATTTGCAATGGTCCTCAGGGGTGCGAGCCGTCCACTTCTTTCGTGAACGCAGCAATCAGTATTCTCGGTCTTGGAAAGACTTCATTCAAGTGATTGTTTGCCTCAACCGTCCAGGTTGGGCGATTCTGATTCGGGCTCGCAGACTTTTCGGCCCCCCGGACCGTCAGTCAGCCCGCTTCGCCATGCTGCGGTAAATGGCCTGATCTACGCTGTCAGACACTGTCTGAACATGCCCGTCGGCGAATAGAACCAGAATGCAGCCGGGGTGGCGACTATCCAGTTCACATTCATCGGAAGTGGCGATATTCGGGCCTAAATTGCAGAACCCCAGCACTCGTCCCGGAGCATCCTCCCCTAGAACATGAAACCCCAGCCATGTTGAAGGCAGCTTTCTGGCTGTCCGCTCCGAAATGACAGCGACCTGGCTTAATCCTCTGGTGAGATCCCGAAATGAAAAGCGGCGGCGATGCACAAAAACACCAGCGCCGTCATATTCGGAGGGTTCATCCGGGTCCGAGTAACCCGCAATTCCAAGATAGTTGGCTTGTGGTAACTCCATCAGCACTTTTTCGGAGAGCGGATCAGGGCCACCGCCAGAGTTGCTGTCGTCTTCCAGATACAACTGAAATGTGCCTTCCGCAACGTCTGAGGGGCAGACAAGGACTGAGGGAGTTGCCAAGACCCCTGATTCAGGCTGCCCGATCGCTGCTGTGAATGCAGAAGGTGATGCGACATCCACGGAAACAGGTTTCAGCCACTTCGATTGCACCTGTGATCGCAGTTCCGCCTGTTCCAGAAATGGCAGAAGATCAGGAACCCATCCGGTCGCAATTGGCTTGCCTGAAATCTCGGACCAGCCAGCCGGAAGATTCTGAAACGTGTCGTGATGCAGATGCAGCGCGATTCCAAGCTGCCTTAGGTTGTTCTGACATTGCGCCCGGCGCGCTGTCTCTCGCGCAGATTGCACCGCAGGCAGCAGAACTGCCAGGAGAACTCCAATCACGGCCATCGTGACCAGAAGCTCAAGCACGGTCAGAGCTCTGCGCTCCACACGCCGCCGATACAACGGGCACCTACTGCCTTGCATAGGCCCAGTCTTCCCTGAAAACCCTGTCAAAATTCAAAGGCGTAGTGTCTCAATCAGAATTCCCTGCGGTCAAGCCCATTGTTCACGGATGCCCGGCATTCCGCGCAAGGAAAAGGCGACTTTTGCAGGTCGCAAATGCCGCCAGTCTAATTTCTGAAGCTGCCAATTCTCAAAAAGCCCGGGGTGTTTTGAACTGCCACGGCATTAAGGACGGCATCAACTCAGCGAGGCCGCAAGAACCTATTTAGAATCAGCTTCTGCAGGCTTCTTTGTGGTGGTTTTCGCTGCGCTGGCTTTAGCGGTGCTGCTCTTCGGCAACTTCGCCTGCTGCTCTGGAGTCAGTACCTTCTTCAGGGCTTCAACCACCTTGGCATTGAATTCAGTCTCAGATTTCTTCCATTCCTTGAGCTTTGTCTTCTGTTCGTCGGTCAGATTGAGAGCCGTTTCAATTGCCTTTTTTGCTTCTGCACCAGTCTTGCTGGCAGCCTTGTTCGCAACGTTCGCTTCTTTCTCAGCTTTCTTCTGTTCTGTCGTCAGAATGTCGGCCCGAGCCTTCTTGAGTGCAGCAAATGCCTCTGCAAACTCCTTGTCGATCTCTGCAATCTTCTCTTTCTGGTCAGCCGCGACTTCGATCTTGTTCAAAGCATGCTGCGTCGCCTTCGGGCCTCGAGTGACTTTTGGTTTTGCTTTCTCTTTGGATTCAGCTTTCTCTTTGGACTCAGCCTTCTCTTTGGACTCAGCCTTCTCTTTGGACTCAGCCTTCTCTTTCGCGCCGTCCGCGGCGGATATTGAAGGACATGACAATGCCAATCCAAAACCGAACAAACACATCCACTTCAACATTCTTCGCCCCTTTTTGAAAACTTAAGATGTTAGAGTAATACCACATTACGTGTGGCTAACATTAACGCATAGGGAATTGATAGTCAACTACCGTAGTAGGATGTCGGCCGCGTGATAGTTATTTCAAAAAGTGTTCGATTTTTCGAATTCGGATTCATCTTGCCCAACGCACGTGCAACTCTCAAACT
>CAIJTV010001060.1:0-10909 GCA_903823635.1 uncultured Planctomycetaceae bacterium | reverse complement strand
GGAGAAGTCGATAACAAACAGGGTAAAGCAGAACCGGGATACCTGCAGGTTCTCTGGCGAAGTCCCGAACCAGCGAAACCGACTGTATCGGCATCTGCCGAGCATCCACGTGTTTCTATGGCCAATTGGATGACGGACGTGGAGCGTGGTGCAGGGCCGCTACTGGCACGAGTCATCGTGAATCGACTTTGGCAGCATCACATGGGCCAGGGAATTTTCGGGACCCCGAATGATTTTGGTTTTCAGGGCGACAAGCCGACTCATCTGGACTTGCTCGACTATCTTGCCGGTGAACTGGTGCAAGGTGGATGGAAGCTGAAGACTCTTCATCGTGCGATTCTACTGAGTGAAACTTATCAGCAATCTCACGAAGTGAATCCGGAAAACCTCGCCATCGATCCAGCCAACCGGTTTCTCTGGCACCATCAACCTCATCGACTGGAAGCCGAGACGATTCGTGATGCTTTGCTGGCCGTTGGTGGTAACCTGGATAGCACGATATATGGCCCCAGCGTCCTTGACAACACTCAGAGACGAAGTGTCTATCTGCGAGTCAAACGCAGTGAACTTCTGCCGGTGATGACGATGTTCGATGCTCCGGAGCCGACTCAGAGTATCGGTGAGCGCAGCGTGACGACTGTGCCGACACAGGCTTTGGCTCTGATGAATTCGCCGCTGGTGCGCCAGCAGGCTGAAAAACTGTTTGCACGAATTAAGGCTGTGGGCGATGGATCATTGCCTGCTGCAGTCCAGCAAGGTTACCAATTGACATTTTCACGTCTTCCGACTGAAGAAGAGCAAACCATGATGCTGACTTTCATTGATCAACAGCGAGCTGCAGCGGGTGGCGAATCACCCGAAGCATCAGATCGAGCCATGGTCGAGTTTTGTCACGTTCTCCTGTGTATGAATGAGTTTGTCTACGTTGATTGATTTTGGGCAGTTGCGGCCAACCGGCCCGCAGGCATGAATCGCATTCCCTGAAAAGTTTTGAGGACATAGCCGATGTTCGGATTTTATTCGCCTGGCGAAATCTCCTTGCCCGCTCGTCGCAACTTTCTGCAGCAGGCCGGTCTTGGTTTTGGATCAGTCGCGCTGGCCAGCCTGCTTCAGAATGAAAAGACTGGTGCCAGCGAGATCGCTGAGCCCCTTTCGCTGCGACCACCGCATTTTCCGGGTCAGGTGAAGTCCATCATCTGGTTGTTCATGACCGGCGCGCCTTCGCAGGTGGATACGTGGGACTATAAGCCGGAGCTTCAGAAGCGACATGGTCAGGAATTAGCAGGCTCAGATCCCAGCACAGGCTTCTTCACGACCAGCGGAAAATGCCTTAAGTCACCATTCGCGTGGGCTCAGCATGGCGACTCCGGGTCATGGGTCTCAGATCTGTTTCCTCATCTGTCAAAGCACGTTGACAAGATGTGCTTCCTGCATTCGATGTATCTCAAGCAGAATAATCATGCGCCCGCGTCACTCGAACTGATGTGCGGCACAAACCGCCCCGGACTGCCAGCGCTTGGGGCGTGGATGACTTACGGACTGGGATCGCAGAACCAAAGCCTTCCGTCGTTTGTGGTACTCCATGATACGCGACCACGAGGTGATGATCAGATCTGGTCAGCCGGTTTCCTTCCGAAGACCTATCAGGCCATGACCCTGGATGCTCGTCGGAAGGAATCGGTCGATAACCTTATTCGGGACGCACGGCATTCGGATGGTCAGCAACGTTCGCAGTTGGACTTGCTTCGTGAATTAAATCAGAAGCATGCCAATGCTCGGCCGACCCAGGCCGATCTTGCCGCGCGAATCAATTCGTTTGAGCTGGCCTACCGCATGCAAATGGCGGCACCTGAGGCTTTGGATTTGACGAAGGAATCAGAATCCATCCACAAGCTCTACGGCATGGATAATCCCGAATGTGCTACGTTCTCACGCCAGTGCCTGCTGGCTCGACGGCTGGTTGAACGAGGTGTCAGGTTTGTGCAGATCTTTGCTGGCAAAGGGGTTGGCGGTGACGGAAGCGTGAACGACGTGCCGTGGGACTGTCACAGTGACGTGCAAACGAATCATCGTTCCTGTGGCCTGCATACGGACCAGCCAGCAGCGGCTCTGTTGGCAGATCTGGAGGCCCGTGGTTTGCTGGATTCAACACTTGTGATCTGGGGTGGAGAATTTGGCCGAACGTCAGATTCTCAGGGCGATAAAGGCCGCGACCATAATCCCAATGGATTCACCATCTGGATGGCCGGCGCCGGAGTGAAAGGAGGCTTCCACTACGGCGCCACTGATCCGTTTGGTTACAAGGCTGTTGAGAACAAGGTGCATGTCAACGACCTGCATGCAACGCTGCTGCATCTGCTCGGTCTCGACCACACGAAGCTGACCCATCGTTTCAACGGCCGCGACTTTCGTTTGACAGATGTCGGAGGCGAGGTGCTGAAAGAGATTCTTCGCAATCCGGTTGCCTAATGATTAGGCATCTCCGGATTGGCCCAGTGCCCGCCCACGTTTTCTCCTCGGACGACGAAGCCCTTTTTGTGCCAGTCGTACCACGTTGTCACATCAGCAGCAGCATAACGGATAGTGAGACCGCAACGCCGTCGATTCGATTCATTGGCTTCAGAGCCATGCAGCAGAAGGTCTGAGTGCATTGAGAAATGGCCGGCTTTGAGTTGATCGTTGACTTCGCCATCTCCGTACGAATGTGGATTTCGAACCGCGAGATCCAGTACGGTGTTCGCGTCCTGAGTTTCGTCGTAATCTATCAGGCCATGCAGATGTGATCGCGGAATGAACTTCATATTGGCGTTTTCCGGATCTGCATCATCGATCGCCAGCCACACGGTGACAGTTTTGGTGGGGCTTAGCGGCCAATAAGTACTGTCCTGATGCCAAGGAACGCGTTTTCCGTCGCGCGGCATTTTGCAGAAGAAATGGGATCCCCAGCAGACAACGTTGGGGCCCAGCAAGTCAGCGACGGCATCAACGATTCGTGGGTGCTGAACCAATTGATAAATCCGCGCGAACCGCATGTGTGCCGTGCTGATGGAGTAGCTGGATTTGCCGAGTTCAATATAGGCGGCCAGGACCCCGTCGAAGAAAGCACGAAGCTCACGAGATTCTTCCTGATCAAGGCCGTTGAACGGCATGAGATAACCCTGCTCGTTGTATTGCTTGATCTGCTCAGATTTCAGGATCTTTGGATTGGCGTTCACCGATGGAAAGAACGTCATCTTCCTTGGTAGTGCGGCCAGTTGGGACGGCGACGGATTCGGAATCTCATCAACTTTGCTCATGGTCGTTTGCTGCGTGAAAAGTGGGAAAAATAATGGGAAAAGGTCGGAATGCAGAACGGCGGTATTCTCACGGAGTTCCTTTCTCGGTGGAATAGTGACCGACATCATTGGCATGTTATTTCTCATCAATTTGGGTCGGCAGATTCATGGCAGAACCTTCAGTACAGACGGGATATCGCAATGTAATCTGTGTTCCGGCAGATACTCGTCAGCGATTCCTGCAGCTGGAACAGGAGGCTGCCGGGCCGTTGTTAAAGACGGGCGTGAGACTTTCTGGTGTCGGTACTTTTGGGCTGAATTACCGAGTCGGATATCGAGATCCTTCCTGTCATCTGGTTCTGCTGACTCTGGATGGCGACGGCTTTTATCAGTCTCCCGGAGTTGAGTTCCGTCCGGTCAGCGGTGACTTGTTGCTATCGCCGGTTGGCGTTCCCCTGATGCTTGGAACTGTGGAGCAATCGTGGTCGTTTCTGTGGTTTTACATCAACGGGCTGAAGCGATGGCAGCATCTGGATCGAAGTTTGCCGCGACTGATCCGACCATCCTTTGCGACGCAGCTAAATCATGCATTTGAAGGACTGCTTTCGGAAACAGGATATGCTCGCAGTCAGTCTGTTCTGACGGAATCAGGTTGGGTGACCGGCGAACCGAGACCGATGACGCCCTCAAGTCGTGCTGCAAATTTGTTTGGTGAGTTGGTTGCGGAGTACTTGCGGCAGATTCTGAGCCCAGTCGAGTCCGACAGGGATCCGCTTGAGAATCTCCTGCAAGAGGTATGGAAGGATGTTGAGCAATCTCCCGGACAGGATTGGTCACAGAGAGTCATCAGTCAGCGGCTGGGAGTTTCTCCGGCGACTCTCCAGCGGCTGGTTCGACGCTACTTCGATTCAACTCCCCAGCAAATGGTAGTTGAAATCCGAATGTCTCAGGCTCGACGATTACTTCAGCAGTCAGACTAACCGCTCAAAGTCATAGCTAGGGAAGTTGGATACTCCGACGCATTTGTTTTTTCATCAGCATTCAAACGATTTCACGGGCACAGTCCCAGCTTTTATCGTCAAGAGCCGACATGGTGATCCGGTGGCACGGTCGTTGTGTTTAACATCGCCTCAATTCGATCAGCATTGTCCTGTCTGAGTGTCAGCAATTGCTGTCGAAGTGCGGCCTTTTGTTCTTGAGCCAGGTCTCTTGTTTCCTCACGCAGTTGGAGGATCTTCAGTGAACTCAGTAATTCGACTGCTCGATAGTCGCCGGTGGATTCGTAGAAATTTGCGTCCAGCAGATTCTGCAAACTCGGCGGAAACGAGGAGACAATTTTTCGCAGAGTCACGGAGTAGTCTGCTGCAATTTTCCGGAGATCTGATGACGATGAAGCGGCTGCAGAAGAGATCAGGTGGATTTGTCTGATGCACGCCAATGCCTCAGGATCAATATGATATCCATGCTCGGATTTGAAAACACCCGCAATGATAACTCGCAACTCAGTCCGACAGGTTGCAGTCGCAGCCCACCCGCACTGAACGACGTCGACGTTTCGGTGAATGAGTCCTTTACTCATCACATGTCGCATGCGTGACGCCGGGCGTTGAAATCGAAAAGCACTTGTATTCAGAAAGATCTGAGTGAAGCACAGATCCGAGACAATTTGACCGTGATCACCCTGCAATGAAAGGTGAATTGCCAGGTCCTGTTCTTCTTGAACGATCTGTTGTTCAGCGATCAGCTCAAGGAGGTGGCAGCAGGCATGCCATGTCGCTGATGGTGGAAGCGAAAGTTCCAGCATTCGGCCACACTCTGGTCGTCGTGGCGACGGAATCCCGATGCTTCGAAATAGTTCTTTCCATCCGATATGTTTTGTGTCGCACACGTGCGGGATTTGTATTTCCATCCCCAAAGGCACCAAGGCACTCGCCCAGCTCCGCTCCCGCATCTCCAAATCTGCGGAAAACTCATCGAATTTGGTGTGTTTAAACAACTTCAACAGCCGGAGACATGCGGCCGCACATGGTGATACGACCTTTGTGCTGGCCGCCGAGAGACCGCTGAGCTTCGTTCGAAGACCTACCAACGATGCTTCACCCTCATCGGTCTTGAGAACGATAGAAATAGCCTCAGAAAATCGCCAGTTTCCGTTTTGAGTTTTAATCGGGTGAAGTGTTTCAAGATCACGATAGCTGGTCAGCTGTAAGGCGGCCCATCGGGCTCTGAGATAGAGCATGGATTCGGTTCGTTGTGGGTTCGGATGCATCTGAACCATGGCATACTCGAAAAGGAATCTCGACACTAATGCTGATGGTACAGAAAGTTGTGCAGCCAAACTCTGTGGTTCAGCAACCAACAGGGACTTCAGCAATCGTGTCGGCAGATGTAGAAACCGAACCTGATCACAAGCTTCGTCCTGAAATGCCTGAAATTGGAAGGCACTGGTCAGGGGACGATTCGCCAATTCGTTGCGTTCGCTTTCTCTGACGGCTGCAAAGAAGCAGGCCTGATGGAGTGGTTGCTGCAGATCCATTTCGTCAATGGCCAGGCCGTTAGTCAGTTGCGATGGAGCATTCGCAATGAGAATTCCGGAGCATCTCATCAGATGTCGCTGGATGGCCGCAATATCCTGTTGCAACTCTTCCAGCGGAAGAGCCAGCGTCGCGCTGTTGACGAAGCAGATACCTTGCGACAAAAACTCCTGAGGCCAGGCTGTTGTTCCATGTTCGACGAAGCCAAAAGTCACAGCCAGGTCGTTGGCCAGAACAGGATCAACGTTAGAGAATGCAGCCAGCCATCGAGGTGTTAGTGCCAATCCCAGTACCGGAGAAAAGAATCTGACATCATGTCGCCTGGTCATCCATCGAACGATAATCGCTGTTGTGTCGCTTGTGAGTTCCCCTCGTGCAGCATGAAAGCACAACACTCGAGCAGCAGGCATACTGAGCGATTCGAGCAGTATGCCGAGGTGTTCGGGAAGCTGCCTGCAAATAAGTCTTGCGACTGCGGACTGAACTTCCGGTCGCCTGCTCCGGATGACATTATTCAATAGTGTCTTCTGGTCGCATTCACCCACCCACGTTTCCGTTTGAAGCATGGCCAATGCATTAATCACTCCGGCATTGCTGTCGGCATTCTGAAGAGCGGATTGTAACGACAGTGAAACGTCCCGCTCAGCCTGCATTGTCTTTAGTCGTGCCAACGCCAGTTCCTGCACCGGCTGGCAGCCGGAATTGAGGAACTGCAGCACCTCGTCAGGATCAAGACAATCCTTCAGTCGTGCTGCAAGTCGTCGAATTTCTGAGGTGGGCGGTTGAGTCACTTGAGTGCTTCTGCAAACAGGCACCGACAGGATGTGCGATGTCTATGGAGCTTAAGCGATGAGTTGCGATCGATTTGCCACTCGCCGTTTTTATCCTCACAAGCTCTGGTGTTACAGAGTCCTATCCCAAATTGACAGCGTGGATGAATGAAGCGGTGTTTCGCTGGAATGCTCAGTGCTTCTCGATGCCAGTGATCCAGCGTTTTCAAGGCCCCTATGGGATCGCAGCAGCGTGCCGTTTTGCCTTCGGGTCCCCGGCGGCATGCATCAGGCCGGAATCGTCGATGAAAATCATGACCGGATGAGCGATTGGCGACGGGACAAGTCCAACCAGGTGGCCTCGCTTTGCCAGGTCATTTCGAATTGGCTCGGTAATTTCTTCGTTAACCTTTAATTCTCCTCGTCCGACAAATGCTGCGTTGCGGTCAGGGTCTGGATTGAAGGAGTCCTGATGATGGTTGGTATGAAAGCGAGGAGCTGTGACAGCATCCTTGGGGGTCATGCCAAAGTCAATCGCGTTGAGCAGAACATTCAGTGTCGTCTGATCCTGCACGTCGCCCCCGGCCACGCTGATGGCCATCACGGGTTTGCCATCCTTTAAAACGAGTGTTGGGGTCAGGGTGATTCGGGGCCGTTTCCCCGCCATCACACGATTGGGATGATCGGGAGACGTATTCATACTACGGACCCGATTGCCAGTGTTGACTCCGGATGGCCCTGGAGTGTTAGTAAGCATGTTACAACTTGGCGTTGCTGCGATCACGTTGCCCCAACGGTCAGCGACGACGCAGGTTGTTGTGTCCTGCTTTGGGATTTTGTTCGTTTCGTTACTTGCGGGTACCTCGGGTCGGAGTGCTTTCAGATTGAATGGATCACCCGGTCGGCGATCCATCGATGCATGCTGCATATCAATTAATGGTCGTCGCAGTTCAGTGTATTCATCAGACAGCAACTGATTCATGGGGACCTTTCCAAAATTTGGATCGGTGTAGTATTCGTCGCGGTCTGCGTAACCCAGTTTCATGGCTTCAGTAATCGAGTGAATGTAATCGGCAGACAGATGCCCCATTGATTTCAGCGGAATGCCTTCGAGCAGTCTCAGGTTTTGGCAAAGCACAGGTCCCTGAGTCCATGGACCGCATTTGTAGATCGTGTAGCCTCGATAGGTTACGAATACGGGATCCTCCACGAGGGTTTTCTGGGCCGCCAGGTCGGCTTTGCGAAGGAATGCTCCGGTCGCGATATACCATGCCTCCAGTTCATCAGCCACGTCGCCGATGTAGAATCGATCGCGTGCAGCGGACAGTTTTTGTTCTCGATTTCCCGAGGCTGATTGTTCTGCCTCCACAAGTTTTCGAAGTGTGACCGCCAGGTTGGGATGCCATGGCTCCTTACCGCGATCCAGTAGAGCCAGTGTCGGAGTGACTGCCTGTTCGAACGAGATTGTCCCGTGAAGTTTCAGAAGTGTTACGACGAGGTCAATGACTCCCGGCACTGGAGCAGCCTTCATGCTGCCCTTCCACGGAATGCCGTTCTTGTAGAACCAGTCGATGGCTGCGGGATCCAGTGGTGCACCGCCAACGCCGCTTAGCGTTTTGACCTGCTGTGACTCTGCGTCATAAACAATGACTGGCACTTCGCCGCCAATTGCGAAAGATCCATAGTCAGTGACCGCCAAAGCCAGGATCGTTGCTGCGGCTGCATCGGCCGCTCGTCCGCCCTTGTCAAGAATTGAAATTCCTGCCGCGACTGAATCAGGATGCCCAGCAGCGACGGCTCCGTTTCTGCCCGAGGCATTCCATGATATCTCCTGAGCTGATATCGGGCCAAGTTGACTTGTGAGGGCCAACGCCAGGGCCATGAGGAATCGGGATGCAAGTTCCATTTCAGTCTGCCTCTTGCTTGATGCGGGAAATAGTCGCACGATTTCGGATTGGCCGAGATCATGGCAGGATAGCGCCCAACTTCCAGTTACCATTTACGATACGGTGCTCTTGAGAGGCCATCGAGAGCAGTTCTGTCAGATCAGGAATGCCAAACGTGCGGGGCATTTCGCCAAGTTGGCAATCAGTCAAATGGCTCAGATTACCGTGCAGGAGCATGAAATTACCGTGCAGGAGCATGAAACTACTGACCGCTGATTAACGAGAAATTCCTTTGGCAGACCGCAGATGTTCGCCCATTTGGGCATTCCCGTGGGGATTCAACCTGAAATTCCTGCTCCCAAGTCCGAAACTTGCTGCATTTCCGACTCGAACATTCCGAACTTGAACGCTACACTCCGCGATTCATTTTGGACGGCACTGTGAATTAGTGATCAGGCGTTCATTTTCCGGGCTGAGTATAGTCTGGCGATTTCCTGTTGGCAGCAGTTGGTTGAGGACGGTTTTCAGATGTTCGCTGTGATTGAAGACGGTAATCGTCAGCATCGTGTACAGGAAGGCAGCTTCCTTTCTGTGGACTTTCGTGGAACAGAGGTAGAGGCAGGATCTTCGATCACATTTGATCGAGTTCTGCTTGCCAATGGTGGTGGCGCGAGCGTCGTAGGCGCTCCTACGATTTCAGGAGCCTCAGTTGTTGCTGAGGTTGTGATCGCCACTGAGAAAGGTCCAAAACTCGAAATTCAGCGTTTGCGTAAGCGAAAGAATTCACGTCGCCACACGGGGCACCGTCAGAAATACACTCGAGTTAAGGTGACATCGATCACGGTTCCGGGGCTGGCTGTTGCTGAAAAGTAGGCTGATTGCGGTCTCGAAATGAGAGCAAAATATCTGAGCGAGACAGGCAAAGCTTGTCTCGCTTTCTTTACGCGCGGCACATGCAGCGTTTGCCAGATGATCTGCGTTGGGAACGATGACAAGTCGATCCCAACGCTGTGTTCTGCTGCCTCCGCGTCGTACTACGCGAAACTCGAGTATCGGTTCAACTTTGTCCCTGAACTTGTGGTACGCCTGTTCTGTCCTGGGCTTACTGGGCAGGGCCGCTGAATGCTCCACCTGGGGTTCCGAAGCGACGCAGATCCATTTGCGGTTGCTGATTGAGGCTTCGTACTGCGTCTTGGCGATCCTGCTGCAGCGTATTGGCTTGGTTGTTGAAGAAGTCTGACATCTGAACGATTGCCGGTCCAAGCAGGAACAAGAAAACCGACGGCATCAGGAACAGAGCCACAGGGAATAACAGTTGAAACGAAGCCGCATTGGCTCTCGCGTCGGCCCTTTCTTTCAGAGAGGCTCGAATGCTGTCGCTGTATTCCGTCAACGCCTTCGAAATACTCGTTCCGGTGGACTCCGATTGCACCAGGAGTGACGTGAACGAGTTAATCTCAGGCGAGTCGATGCGATTGCCAAAGTTTCTCAGTGCCTGAGGAAGACTGCCCACTTCCGCCTGCTGATCGACAATCCGAAGCTCCTCCGCCAGTGCTGGATGCGCGATTGCAATTTCGCGGCTGATTCTTTTTAGCGACTGAGGAACGGTCAGGCCCTGGCTGACTCCCATATTCATCATGTCGAGGACGTCAGGCAGCCCTCGTTCGATATCAATTTTCCGTTCAGATGCTTTGAACGCCACAATCAGTGGCGGCAACGCCCACATAAACAGTGGGGCCATGACCAGGAGGCCCAGCAGCCATGCTTCGATGGCCGGAGGGGCCATGATGAGCCAAATGCCCACGACCACCAGGGAAAGGAAAGAGAGTGCGAATCTGATTGCGCTGAGATTCAGCCATGAGGCTCGGGAATGATACCCAGCAGCTACGAGAGATTTGCGCTGCATCTCTCGCCGAGAATCTGTTTCCGGAAGCAGTTGTGCGATCGACGGTGTCAAGGAGCCAAAGACGAAAGCATCTTCTCGGATCGGAAGGTCTTCGGGCGCAGGAAGTGGAATTGAATCAGCACCTTCACTCAGAATCCCTTTGAAGTCACTGAAGAGTCGTCGATCATTCCATGTTGAAATCCGGTTGAATCCTCCATCAGAATTCATGGGCATTGTGGAAGAAGATGACGACCACTCGTTCGGTTCTGGTGGTGTCTTGAGGCTGACGGAAGTAGATGCAGAAACGGTTTGTCGTTCCGGCATAAGATTTCCATGCGGCTCACTGCTGATCAATGTTTTCGTGACCTGCGGTTCTCCTGATCGATGCGCGAGCACTTCACGAGATGAAAACAGATCCTCTTTGTTATCAGAAGCTGAAAGATCCGGCTTTGGGCGGGATTGCTGGAATGGACTCAGCGTCCTTTGGCTGGAAGGCTTCAGGAGTTTTCGGACCACGAATATGCCGGCAAGGACACCGATGGCAGCCAGGGCATAGATG
>CAIJTV010001059.1:0-1598 GCA_903823635.1 uncultured Planctomycetaceae bacterium | reverse complement strand
CGATGTGTCTTGCCCATATTTTCCTTTTGTCATATCGGCCAGCACCGCAGGCTCAGTAGGGACTTCTCCCTCTGCCGTTAGCGTCGGGATATAACCAGTCGATAGTCCGGAGAAAAAAACCTGATGTCGCAAGTCACGCACCTCACGGAACAGGAAATCACGGACGGTTTAGCTCAGGTTCTGAAGTCTCCGCAGAATTCCGGGGTGCTTAAAGCAATCGTCATTCGTCCTGGTCACGAAGAAAGACGCAGCTTGCAAGAGTGTCGTCTCAGCCCTGAAGGTGGAACAGAGGGCGATGAATGGGCGCGAGGCTGCTGGCTGCAACTTCCGGATGGAAGTCCTGATCCTGACGTCCAGATCTGTATCATGAATTCCCGGATGATCGATCTGGTGGCGGGCGACAAGGCCCGATGGGAACTGGCCGGGGACAATCTTTTTGTGGATCTGGATCTCAGTCGAGAAAACCTGCAGGCCGGTCAATTGCTGAAAATCGGCGAGTGCGTCATTGAGATTACCGAACAGGCCCACAATGGCTGCAGCAAATTCAGTCAGCGATTTGGTGCACCGGCTCTCAAGGTGGTGAATTCGCCTGCCGGAAAACAACTGCGACTCCGTGGAGTTTATGCCAAAGTCATCACCGCTGGTAGAGTTCGAGTGGGAGACCTGATCACGAAAGTAAATCATCGAAGCGTCCAACTTTGACGACGCCGTATTGAATGCAGTGAACCTTGCCAATGGCAGCGATACAATGAGGCTGCCAGCGAGCAAATGGCCGGCGCGTATTGGGGCGAGTCTCGAGTATCCGAATCACTGAGATCTGGGCTGGCACGGATGGATACGACTGAGAAAGCGTTGAGGGGATTATGAGTGACCAGGGGCTGAGATGAAAACTCTATTCTTTAACGGCTGGCACTCAGTCGTAGTCGCAGTCAAACCGGATGGAGCCTTCTGGTGAGCATTGCAGCCAAATTGACACGAGATGGCTGGCTGCTGTTTGCGACTCGATGTTCGAGGATGTTCGCCTACGGCCTGCTCTCGGTCGTGCTGGTGCTTTATCTGGTCGAGGTCGGATTGAAGGAATGGGAGGTTGGGCTTCTCCTGAGTCTCACTCTGGCTGGCGACACGGCGATCTCCCTTTGGCTAACTACGACTGCTGACCGACTCGGACGTCGTCGCACGTTAATCCTTGGTGCAATCCTCATGGTCCTGGCCGGGGTTGCCTTCGCCTCGACCAGCAGTTTTGTGTGGCTCGTCATCGCCGCCACGATTGGAGTCATCAGTCCCAGCGGAAACGAAATCGGGCCATTCCTGTCTGTGGAGCAGGCAGCGCTTTCGCATATCGTCAGTGATGAACGGCGAACCGACGTGTTCGCCTGGTACAACCTTGTTGGTTCGTTTTCCACTGCTCTGGGCTCTTTGGCGGGTGGATTGATTGCCGCAGCCTCATCACACTTCGGCCTGACCGGAGCCGCTGCTTTTCGTCCCGTGTTGTTGACTTACTCAGGCATCGGCGTGGCGTTAATCGCTGGGTTTTCATTTTTGTCGCCGGAGATTGAAGCAACAAGAAATGAGTCTGTTGCGCCTCCCAGGGCGGTGCT
>CAIJTV010001058.1:0-2937 GCA_903823635.1 uncultured Planctomycetaceae bacterium | reverse complement strand
CAATGGCCCGGTAGACAAATGGTAATGTGAGTCAAACAGGCGATCTAAGAACAATCGAATTGTGAAGTTACACTGGCGTCGCTGCAAATCTCACGCGGGTTCGAGTGAGATTCTTTTCTGTAGCCGGATTCGTGAGAATTCGGGGTGCCCACCTGAACTGCAATCGAATTCTCGCGAATCCTGCGACTCTCGAACGGAACCGTTTTGAGCGAACAACGGTGCCAGCGAACAACGGCTTTATCAAATGCATGGCCTCTTGCAAGTGCATGGCCGCGGTGCCCTGATACGATCTTCTTCTGTAGTGCAATTCACACGGGTCGGTATCTGCAAAACCTTACATTGCCGAGGCATTCGCAAGATGGTACTCCTCTTGATTCCGATTATCGTTGGCACTTTTATTTGGCTTGCGTTCACGGCGTATAAGTCGCTTGTCCGCCGCAATGCGACGGCCACGTGGTTGATGACTTTCTATCTTCTGTTTGTCGTTGGCGCGAGTGCAGGCGTCTATTTCGGATTCTTCTTTAGCTACTTCGTGTCGCCAACTCTGCGCGTCTATTCGTTTCCTGTGCCGGCAGCGTTTCTCGTTCTGGAAACATCCAGCGACGGAAAACAGAACTGGGTCGATTTCCTTCCACCAGCACATATCTGCTGTGCCGGATCAAACATCCCCATCTTTGCATCGATCGCGGTTCTGCCTTTATGGTTCGCCAGCCTCTTCCGCCGCTTCCCCATTTCGTAGCGGACAGCAACATCCGTAGCGGACAGCAACAATGGTGCCGTGCACCATCAATCCCCAGATCGGCTCGCGTCTCAGCCCTGTAGGGCGTGACCAGCCGAACGCAGGCACACCATTTTTCAGCCATTAGGTGCATCTTCGTTTAACGCGCCGAACTTTTACACCCTACTGCCAGTCGCATTCTGGAGTAATGCGCCGCTGTGCAAGTTTGGAACAATAGCGTGCATTCTGGACCACAATCTGTATCATCCCTCGACGGCAGGAGTTCTATTGAGCTTTGGCCGACTTAAAAATTGTTTGCGGAAGACTAAAAGAACGGCACTCTGATCAATTCAGGTGCAGGTCAAGCGGTAAGCCGATGTGGAGGAATCTCATTGCGAGGTTCGTCCACATCGGCTTTTTTTATGCCTTTAAGAAAACTTCGAACGGATTCGAAATTCAGCCATGACAGACTCAATTCCACTGATTGACGACATCCAGAACTACTCGCAGAACATTGTCGATACGGTGCGAGAGCCGCTGTTGATTCTGGACGCGACGCTGCGGGTTCGGAGCGCGAATCGGGCGTTCTACCAAACGTTTCACGTGTCTCCGGCGGAGACTGAAGGGCGACTGATCTACGAACTTGGGAATGGTCAATGGGATATTCCTGACCTGCGAACTCTGTTGGAAGACATCGTCCCCAAGAGTTCCGTGTTCGACGACTTCGAGCTCGAACACACGTTCCCGGACATCGGTCGCCGAGTCATGCTGCTGAACGCTCGCAAGCTTCAGGCCGGGAAGCACGGCGAGTTGCTGGTGCTGGCGATGGAAGACGTCACCGCTCGCCGACAAGCCGAAGAAGCGCTGGTGAAGGCTGGGGCCTTGCAGAGTGCTATCTTCAACAGCGCGAATTTTTCCAGCATTGCCACGGATGCGAAGGGCGTCATCCAGATTTTTAACGTTGGTGCGGAACGGATGCTGGGTTACACGGCGGCGGAGGTCATGAACACGATCACTCCGGCTGACATCTCTGACCCGCAGGAAGTTGTCGCACGTGCGAAGTCGCTGAGCGTTGAGCTGAACACTCCGATTACACCTGGCTTTGAGGCCCTCGTATTCAAGGCATCTCGAGGAATCGAAGACATTTACGAATTGACCTACATCCGCAAAGACGGCAGCCGATTTCCCGCTGTCGTCTCAGTGACCGCACTGCGAGATGCTCAAAATGAGATTATTGGATATCTCCTGATCGGCACGGACAACACGGCTCGTAAACAGGTCGAAGCCGAACGAATGCTGCTGGATCAGCGAGTCCGCGATCAGCAGTTTTACACACGATCCCTGATTGAATCGAACATCGACGCGTTGATGACGACGGACCCGCGGGGAATCATCAGCGATGTTAACAAACAGATGGAGTTGCTTACCGGGTGTACTCGCGATGAGCTCATCGGCGCCCCGTTTAAGGACTACTTCACTGATCCTGAACGAGCCGAAGCTGGAATCAAGCGAGTTCTTTCAGAAGGCAAGGTCACAGACTACGAACTCACGGCCCGCGCACGAAACGGGCAGGAAACGATCGTGTCCTACAACGCCACAACGTTTTACGACCGCGAACGAAAGCTGCAGGGAGTATTCGCATCCGCTCGTGATGTGACCGAACGCAGTCGACTCGAAAAACAGATGCAGAATCAGGCGGCAGAACTTTCGGACTTGCACCGTCGCAAGGACGAGTTTCTGGCGATGCTGAGCCATGAGCTGCGAAGTCCGCTGGCACCGATCGCCAATGCCGTACAAATGCTGGGACTGCAAAAAGGCACGGAGAGTCTCGTCCAGCGGCAGTCACGTGCGATTATCGAGCGACAGATGGCCCAACTGCAGCACCTGGTCGATGATCTGCTGGAAGTTTCACGCATCACAACTGGGATGGTGCAGCTTCGCCGCGTTCCCGTCACGATCAGCGACATCATCGAAGGCGCGATCGAAACAGTTCGCCCGTTGATTGAAAAGCGTCGGCATGAGTTTTCCGTTTCGGTGCCGTCGGAATCCATCTGGCTCAATGCCGACGCCGCACGCCTGGAACAGGTCGTTGTGAACCTTCTGACAAATGCGGCCAAGTACACGGACGAAGCCGGTCACATCTGGCTGACGGTTGAATTAGTGGCGAGTGGCGAGGGGCGAGTGACGAGTAGCGAGAAGGCCGAATCTGGAACTGATCT
>CAIJTV010001057.1:0-2478 GCA_903823635.1 uncultured Planctomycetaceae bacterium | reverse complement strand
TCGCCCTATCCCGCTTTCCCGCAACAACTTGCGATCAGCCCCGTTCTCGGTCCCGAGCCTCGCGTCTCAAACAGAGACACCCCAAAACGCAGTTCCCCGGCCGTCTCGGCCAGTTGGAAAGCGTTTTGTCTCTCCCAAACAGAGACACTCTCGGCTCGGGTTATGACCCCCACTGCCTTCACTAAGCAGTTTCGGAATTTCCAAATCGCGTTTTGGGGTTATGCGACCCGGCGGTTATGGCACGCGCAGGATGCTCATCAGTTTGTCCTTTTCTGTTGACGTGACTCCAATTTCTCTGCCTGACTAAAGTCTTTTCAAATCGAGTAATCTATAACCCAAAGTCACACGTTGTCTTCATCAGGTGCAGTACATGCAAACACACATCAAACAAGCTGGAAAAGAAATGCATCGTTGCTTTCCTATTGTCCTGCTATTGCTCTTCGCTGGGTGTGACAATTCACCCGATCCTCAGCAGGTCCTTGAGTCCAGCCGGAAGTCTACAGCGGAGGTTGAAAAGCAACTTGAGCTGATTCGAAAGTCTACTTCAGAGGCACAAAAGACATTCGACAACTCTCTGAAATCTCCCCAGCAGGCTAGTCAGTCGCGTCTCCATCCCGCCGAAGTCCTTGCTGAACAACTGGTGTCAGAACTTTCATCCGATGAACTGCCTGCACAACGGCCAACGATTGCCGGACTCCGAAAGCTCGACAGCAAGGAACGCGACGAGGTGTTTCAAACGATCCAAAAAGACATCCAGGCTAAACAGTGGAACCTATGGTTTACTGTGATCGTTGTTTCCAATGGCATGGACGACGTCGCAACGTGTTTCTTTCAGAGTAGTGAGCAGGATCACGTGGTTGTCAGGCTGGCTCATCACGAGAACTCATGGATAGTGGCAGCGTGCGAAACAGTTGGATCAAGTTTTTCACCACGCGAAGATGAATCGTTAAGTGAGCATGTGAACGAAGAGGTGAATGCGTCGAAACAGCAGGGGTCTGCCTGGCAGAGCGGGCCACTCGACGATGGGCTCTATTTCATCGAGCATTGACCCCAGAGGTTATCTCGTTGAATAACCATTGGATTTTGCGGACATGATCTGCTCAGCCGCATCGTCCACAAGCGTAACGACAATCGACCCTGCATCCGGATCGAAGATCACTTCTTTGATGATGGTCGCCATCAGATTCGTCTGGGTTCGCATGCTGAGGTCACGCCAGCAACTGCGGATCGCCTCCAGGGGAGTATTTCCAGAGGACTCGTGCTCTTCCTCGCTCTGTTCGAATATGGAGGAAATAAAGTCTTCAATCTCAAAGGCTCGAAGGCTGACATTGCGGCAGGGAGGTTTTCCACCTGCTCTCGACCGACACCGATAGAAGTAATCGCGAAAGTACTTCCGCTGATTCATGCAGGGAGTCATGGCGCGATGACACCGGCCACATTTGAGTAACTTTCTGAGGGGAAACAGAAACCTTGCCGGAGCATAGGCAGCCTTCCGCGAACGACGAGAGGCGATCACCGATCTCGCCTGCTCGAACATCGCGTGGTCCACAATTGCCTCGTGTTGTCCCGGCAGCCTTCCCCGACCATTGTGAATCATCCCAGTGTACGTCGGATTGGACAACATCTTCAGCACCTGCCGCGCGGTCCACGTCCCACGAGTACGCCCCTTGAGCCATCCCAGCCCGTTGGCGTAGTCAGCAATCTCCTGAGGACGCTTGCCACTGACTGCCAGTTCAAAAATCTCCCGAACGCGCTTCGCATCTGTGGGATCGATGATCAGCCGCTTTGAATTTCTGTCGGTCACGTAGCCATATGGGACTCGCCCAGCTACTCGTCGTCCTTTTTGTTTGAGTCCGGCTCTTGCCTCTGCCAGTCGCTCTCGTGTGAGATCCTGCTGGAACTCACTGGCAGCGGCAATGATATTGGACATCAGCCGAGCGCTGGCGGATCTGCCAAAGTGCGGATCGGTCACCACGTGCAGGGAAACATCATGCTGTTCAAATGTCTGCAGAAGAACCTGAAGATGCAGTAACTTTCGAGTCAACCGGTCAACGCTGTAGACAATGATGCGATCCACTCTACCGGCCTCGACGAACTGGAGAAGTCGCCTCAATGACGGACGATCGAGCGATTCACTGGATCCGCCGACGTCTTCGAAAGTCTCACAGACCTCCCAGCCAAACCCGTCCGCGAAATCTCTGCAGATGCTTCGCTGCATGTCGCAGGACGAGAACACTGCGTTCCGGTCACGCGACTGCCGCGTGTAGATCGCAGCCTTCCGTGCCGGCCGCGGAGCATCAGATGCTGGTTTTTCCCGTTTTTTGGCCATACCACAGAATCGGCAAATAACCCGAAGGTCACCACTGTGTCAGCCCAAATTTCCCCTTAAACCCCGGTGTCGAAACATTTTCGACCCCGGGGTTTTTTCATGCGCCAACGGCGAGACATCAACAAAGAGCCATCAGTATCCCAAGTCTT
>CAIJTV010001056.1:0-3751 GCA_903823635.1 uncultured Planctomycetaceae bacterium | reverse complement strand
GAGAGACATTTCAGGTTCCTGCGTGGCCTGGTCAAATGATTGGCGCACCGTGTGGCGGGCCTCTCATTGTCGCTCAAGAGTCTCCCAAAAAGCAACGGATGGCCGTGCAGGAAAAAATTCTGCTCCCCGAAAGCAGGAATGCAATCAGCCTTTCGCTATCGACTGAGCGAGATTTTCCCATTCGCCCTTAGGAATGCGATCTTCTTCGTCCATCAGCAACAGTTGAATCTCAACGATTTCTTCTGAGCAGTCAAAGAACGCATCAATGACAGCCGGATCAAATTGTGTGCCGCGGCCTTCCCGAAGGATGTCAAAACATTTCTCTCGAGGGAACGGATCCTTGTAAGGACGTTTGCTGGACAACGCATCAAACACGTCAGCGACTGCAACAATTCGGCCTTCGAGAGGAATATCATCGCCCAGCAAGCCGAGCGGATAGCCCTTCCCGTCCCAGCGTTCGTGGTGAGTCTGTGCAATACGAGCAGCCAGCATCAGCAATGATGATGACCGCACGTGCAGCATACTCTCCCCGATTCGGGTATGAGTCTTCAGAATGTTCCATTCTTTCTCAGAGATCGGTTCGATGATTTGCCGACCCAATGCACAGTGCTTCTTCATCAGCTCGTATTCGTCGAATCCGAGCTTGCCCGGTTTGAACAGGATCGAGTCCGGGATACCAATCTTACCCACGTCATGCAGCTGAGCGGCCTGCTCCAGCATTTCGAGGCGGTTTTCCGGATAGCCCATCTGTTTCGCAATGATGGCCGTGTACCGCCCCACTCGAATGACGTGGTTCCCGGTATCGTTGTCGCGATGTTCAGCAGCGCGAGCGAGGCAGAGAATCAACTGCTGGCGAGTTGCTTCTAGCTGCCGAGTTCGACGTTCAACCTGTTGTTCAAGGCGAGCTGCTTCACTTGAAGCCATGTCATAGTGCTTTTTGATCACAACCGCGTTTCGAACGCGCGGGAGGAGTTCGTTGGGATCAATTGGCTTCTGCAGAAAGTCACTCGCACCCAGATCCAGAGCTTGCTTTCGAGTGGCTGGGTCAGAGGCAGCCGTCAGGATCAGTACCGGGATATGCTGAAGAATCGGGTCGAGGCCGATCACTCGAAGAATGTCGAGGCCGCTGACCTCCGGCATCCGAATGTCCAGAAGTAATACGTCAGGCAATTCATTTCGCAGAAGATGCAAAGCTTCTCTGGCATCACTTGTTGTGACAAACTTTTCGTAGCCTTCCATCTGCAGGTGCTGACGAAAAGTCATGACGTTCAGCGGTTCATCGTCCACGATCATGATCTTCGCTGTCTTGTCGACCGCACGGACTGTGACCATGGACTTTGCAGGACCACGGACTGGTTTATAGTCGTCGTCTGGAGTCTGGGTGGCTTTTCGTGAGTTGGATTCGCTGGCTGGACGACCAGAGAACTCGCTCGGAGGCGAGGTCAAAAACGAGGCGTTGGGTAGTTTTGAAGGAACCGCAGCCGAAGATGCAACCGGTGTATGGAACTGCGGCAGTGGTGCATCCTTCGCAGGAGCTGAGGTCGCGAGCAGCGAAGCAAACGGATTTGTCTGGGCCGTCGCTGGAGTTTCCAACGTCGTGACTCGTTGCAGTCCGCCGGAACTTCGGAGCGACTCAAACGAGGCAATCGTTGATCGGATTTCGTCGAGGACTGAATCTGCGGAGTTGGTCTTGATGCTGGACATAGTTTGTTTCCGAGAAACGCCTGGTGTTTTCGAACCGGAACAGACCCCGGGATACGAAAAAAACTGGAAGCGTCCTCGTTGAACATAGCCCGTAGTCTTTTGGCAGCATGAATTCTCCGGGAGGGTTTACGTGAGGCACAGGCTCAACAGAATCGCTCCGCCGATAAACTTCATACGTTCCGACTCACCGGACCAGTCGTCAGAGACGCAACGATCCCTGCGATCGGCTTTTATCTTTGGATGGCGGTTGAAGAGTGGTGCATGGGGCGGCCACAAGCGTGATTGAGGCAAGAGATCTTGCGGGCCACCGGCTAAGCCCGTGCAACGTTTGCTTGAGCGTACGTTGATGAACGTTTTTGCCCTCACGGACTGCAGCAGCCTGCCGCCGCTTTGGTGCAGGCAGTCTGCTGGCAAACCACGGCCTTGATGAAAGCTCGGGAGACGTCAGAACGGTGGTCCGCAGCAGGTTCTGAAGCGGAAAGCATCAGCGGGCTGCAGCAGTCCAAACGGGTCGCGTCCGTTGACGAAATCCAGGATCTTGAAGCGAAAGGTCAAAAACGAGCCATGAACATCTACCCGCCGCGCATTTGCCACGAGCTGTTTTATCTTGCAATTTGCTCTCGATCTGACTCTGGCATGAACGACAAATGGCTGGTCCCGAGAAACAAGTCAGTGCCGCGAATGCGTGCACCTGTCGCAGTTGTCGTTATTCGTTCCCTGCTTTACTGCCGGATCGGCATCTGGCCGATCACAAGGTCCAGATGACCCTGCAGACGCGGCTTTTCTTTGTCCGGGGCATTGGCCAACGCTGTGGTGAGCCATTCTTTGGCTTTGTCCCATTGTCCGGTTTCAGCATACGCGGCCGCTAATGTGTCGAGCGTATTCCATTGCTTATTGTCGGTCATGTTGCAGGCTTGAGTCGCAAGTTTCAGCGATCGTGCCCCGCTTCGCACGCTGGGTTCAGTCGCGGTTGCAAGAAGCCATGCAAGATCGTTGATGGCTTCATAGCTGTCGGGGTTGGATTTCATGGCGAGTTCGAGATCTGCGATCGCCTTTCCATACTCCTTTTTGAGCTGTAGCGTGTAAGCTCGATTTCCCAGCGCGTCGGTGTAGCGAGGATCAATCTTGAGAGCTGCCGTGAAGTCGGCAATCGCTTCATCATACTTCTTCATCTTCTGATAAACGATGCCTCGATTATTGAGTGCTTCCGGATACTCCGGAACAAGTTTCAGGGCGGACTGCAGATCGGAAAGAGCGAGGTCAAGTTCTTCCATCTCCAGATAAGTGAGCGCACGATTGTTGAATGCGAGGAAATTCTTAGGGTCCATCACAACGGCTCCGGAGAAATCGGTTACCGCTGATTTGTAGTCACCTTTGAGATAGCTGGCTTGTCCGCGATTGTTTAACGCACCAACATTTCTTGGGCTCTTGCGAAGGCTCTCTGAAAAATCCGCAATCGCATTGTCGTAGTTTTCATGGGCAAGGAATGCAACACCACGCAAGTGATAGTTTTCGGCCGTCGGTGTTGCTTTGACTCGTTGAGAGAGTTCTTCAATTGCCGTGTCAAAGTAGACAGCTTCTTTCTCCCACAGCCAGCCGCCCTTCTCTTTGATCCACAACCATTCGCCATTAGTTTGGGCGACAGTAAAGACTTCGCCAAGATAGCCGCGCCAGACAACGGCCTGCGGCGTCTTCATTTCAGCGCCAGCTTTGGAGATGATAATCTTTTTGTTTTGTCGAGGGTCCGCTGACTGCTGCCCGCTGACAACGTTGATTGAAGACATGGTCAACAATGCACAGGTGATGACGGCAAGATGGCGAAGTATCTTCTGCATAGGACGGCCTGTTTTCATTCAATCCGAGAGCCAGAATCTGATCAGTTTACAGTAAGCTCAGCCACCAATTTCTATCGTGAAACCGCGGCCTTTACGCGCGTGGTATACCAGATATACCGAATCTGCTTCGATGGGAATTATTCAGAGTTTTTTGGATTCGAAATCGCTTCACCGTCGACTTGGGAGTCTCGGGGTGCTGGGAAGCGTAGGCT
>CAIJTV010001055.1:0-4041 GCA_903823635.1 uncultured Planctomycetaceae bacterium | reverse complement strand
CTGATGATTGGGGTCTGCGGTTCTTACATGATTCAATCGTCTCAGATCCAGCAGAACATCATGGGCTTCGATCGCCTTGCTCCATGAGTGAAGGCGTCCGATGCATCGAATCCGCTGACCCTGGTGCCTGTCCAGAATCTCGAGCACCTCCTGTTCCGTTTCGGGCGTATAAAAAGACCTTGGATTCAGCGCAATGTTGCCGCCAAAATTCGTCGTTCGCATAAACTTCGCCTGCCTGAATGAGAGTTAAAACGCTGCTTCTGTGGTACAAGGCGAGAACGGCGCGGGCATTGTGCGCGAACCTGGAGGATTTTTTGAATTTTCTGCGCACTATGGGTTGGGAGATGTCGCCTGAAAGGTCGAGGGCCAAATTTGACAGATTCTGAACTCGATCTCGCCGCCACTCTGAATCGGTTTCGGCCCATGCTTCTGACGCTGGCTGAAGCGATGATTTCTCCCGCCCTGCGCAGTGATCTGGAAGCTTCGGATCTGGTTCAGCAAACACTGATGGAAGCGCACTGCAATGCGGAGCAACTCGTGCTGATGAATGCCGCCGTCGTCTTCTCGTGGCTGCGCAGTGCATTGCAGCATAATATGCTGGACGCGATCAAACATCTTCGAACGCAGAAGAATGATATCCGCCGGCGTCTGCGGACATCGGAGATTGAAGCATCGTGGAGTCGGCTGGAAATGATGCTCGTTGACGAGAAAACGTCTCCCAGTGAAGTCCTCCAGAAAAATGAACAATTGTGTCTGATGTTAAGTGCTCTTCAAACCTTGCCGGATAACCAGCGTAGCTCGCTGATTATGAAACATCTGAAAGGGCTTTCGTTGAAGGAAGTTGCTGAGGCGATGCAGCTTTCAGAATCTGCAACGGCCGGATTGCTGCATCGTGGGCGCCAGCGATTGGCGCAGTGTCTGGAGGATCCATGTCATGAATAGTCCTTCCCTCCGAAGCTCAATCGATGCTGCTGACGACGAAACTCTGGCGCAACTGGAACGCCAGGCAGAGAGCGGCTCACGGTCTGAACTCGCGTCTTTAGCTCCAACAGAAGGGGAAGCGGAAGGCCGAACACTGGAGGCGGTGGCGGAACATTATCGCCTTTACAACATGATCGAACACCTTGCTGCGCCGGTGCGTTTGGCGTTGGCAGCCGATGACTCACCGCCGCAGTTGCCTGAGTATGAAGGTCTGGAAGAAATCGGCCGTGGCGGCATGGGAGTTGTCTATCGAGGTCTTCATCGAAAACTCAAAAGGCTTGATGCGATCAAGGTGATTCGGCCCGATCGATTGGCAGACATCAGTCCGGAATTCGTCAGGCAGATGCAGTATCGGTTTGAGAGAGAACTACGTCTTGCCGCGTACGTTGCTCATGAGAACATTGTTCCTGTTTACCAGGTTGGCGAAGTCGACGGGCGCCCGTGGTTCTCGATGCAGTTCGTTGAAGGAGTCTCTTTGCAGGAACTTCGCGGCAATGCCTCGGTGGCTCCAGAACAAGTCGCTGTCGTGATGGAAAAGATTGCTCGGGCGGTCAACATCGTGCATCGGCATGGCGTTCTGCATGGAGACATCAAGCCACACAATATCCTGATCGAGCGAGAGACGAATCGTCCGCTGATCACAGACTTTGGCCTTGCTGAGTTCGACCTGTGTTTTGAACTGCAGGGTGACGAGATTCAGGAGGATTCCGCGTCCGACAACATTGCCGGAACACCAGCGTACATGGCACCGGAACTGTTGCATGCCGCGATGCAACAAGCCAGTCCGCAGGAAGCGGCGCTCGTCAGATCTGTATCGTCTGACATCTATTCACTGGGAGCAACGTTGTGGGCAACGTTGACCGGTCGATCGCCGCTGGAATTCAGGGACGCGCAGGTTGCCGTTGTTTCCCGATCGACCAAGCTACCGCCGGAGCTGCTGAAGATCTGCCGGAAATCCATGTCGGAGAATCCCGCGTTACGACAACAGTCTGCTCAGGAATTTGCCGACGAGCTGGCTCAGTGGTTAAATCGACCGCGATGGAATCAGTACTTTCCGGGGCTGCGAAATCTATTGTGGATGATCGTCGCGCCGTGGCTGTTGATCAGCAACGTGATTGTGTGGACGCTGTTACACGAACAGGCGGCGGAGTTCTGGATCTGGAGCATAATCTTTACTGGTTATGCGCCGCTGTTTGTGGTGTTCTTCATGAGTCAGAGAATTCACCTCGCCTCAGACTCCGCGCGGCGGGAACTCTGGTCGATCTGGATCGGCCATGCTGTCGGAGCTGTGGCGTGTATGATCAGTTTACGAATCCTGTTGGCTCACGATCTGAGTCGCATGATTCCCGCGTTTTATTGCGCGTGGGCCGCAATTACTTCCGTGGTTCTATTTGCAAAGAGTGGCAATTTCTGGACGGGGTATCGTTGGATCGGGATCGCATGGTCCAGCATCGCTGTCTCAATGGCGCTGATGCCAGCGATCAGTCCGATCCTGTTTGGGTGCGCTGCAGCAATGACGTGCATCGTGATTGCTCGCGGTGATAACGCTTTTGCAGCCGATGAGCAGCGTCAAGAACCGTGAAATTCATGAGCCGGATTATCCGTTCAGGAGATGCTTTTACGGGCATCGCCGAATCATCGCGAGCCGAAGTAGAACAGCATCATTCCCAACGCGACTCGATGAGCCATATCGGGCAGGAAATCAGGCATCTCGAACAGTTCCGGAACGCCGGCAATCCCCACGGCAAGCAGCACCACAATGGCCTTGAAATCGCCCCACGCCGAAGATGGCCGATGGCCGGTGTGACTGCCAAACCATGATCCGACACCTCGAAACATCGCGCCAAGTACATACGCGGCGACAATTCCCAGCAGCGATACGGCACGAGGTTCCATCAGGCGATGGTGTTGATAAAGAAAAACTCCGAGGCCCACAAACGCGGCAAGAATCAGGAGTCGAATGCTGTGTCGAGGAAGAAACAGGGGATGCTGTTCCTTCTCAATCAGCCCCTCTTCCTGAATCCTCTTGAGCACTTCCGGAGGCAGCGAAACAAATCGTCGTGAGGTAAAATAATGAGCCAGCGCGATCAGCAGAGTTTCCGTCCAGATCAAGTCCAGATCGTGCCCCCGAGCCACACTGACAGTCACAATCGCCACCACGAACAGCGTCAGGATCGCTCGCACGCTACCAACGGGAAGTCCCAGTGGTGGCCAATATTTGGGTGATCCTTCAGGTTCCAGTGCAGACATCGTGCTCTCTCGCGTTTTCTATGTAATACCGAAACGTTCCGATCAATCTCAGTACGTCTGCATATTGTTGATTTCGTCGTTTAATCCGAACCCGACGGGGAGGAAACTCGGGAAACACCGCGCCTGTAACGTCCTGTAGAACGACAAAACCATTGGGAAGGATCAAGGCTTCTTCATAATTCGCAGTAGCACACTCTGACCATCTCGCCCAGGAGTTGACCAGGCTGCAATCTGCTCCACTGAATGTTTCTTGAGCAGTCCATCGGCTGAGGCTAAGTTGCGTTCTTCAATCCATTTCGGACCTTTGATCAGAAGCAGTTTTCCGGCCGCTCCCCAAAAAGGAATAAACCAGCCAATCATTTTTGCAATCGAAGCCACTGCTCGGGCTGTGACAAAATGAAAGCGGTTAGTTCTCAGAATCAATTCGGCTCGATTCGCATGAACCGGCACCGTCAGTCCCAGTGACTTCACGATATCCTGCAGAGCCATGGCTTTCTTACCGACGGAATCGCACAACGTCACGCTGATGTCTGGACGAAGAATGGCTAACGGAATTCCTGGAACTCCTCCACCGGATCCCACGTCCAGAATTTTAGCCTTGGGAGGAATGTGTTTTGAAAGCTCCAGCGTATCCAGCAGATCGCGAGTCACGAACATTTCCCAGTCGGTATGTCGTGTCAGGTTGAGCCGACTGTTCCAGTCCCACAACAAGCGACAATACTTCGCTAGTAAAACGGCCTGATCATCAGGAATGATCAGGCCATGGGTCTGCAACACTGACAGCAGTTGTTGCAGATCAGCTTCGGGATT
>CAIJTV010001054.1:0-1762 GCA_903823635.1 uncultured Planctomycetaceae bacterium | reverse complement strand
GCAGGAAAACGGTCGTCGCACCCGAATCGATTGCACGTTGTATAGCGGCTGACGAATCCTGATTGCCAGTCGGATCCGCGCCGAACTTGTCGACCACAGCCCACAAATTGGGAGCATCCTTTTCCGAGACAGGAGTTTCTTTCACTGGAAGTCGTAGCGATCCGGATACTGAGCCAAATAGCTGAGTCGAACTGTGTGAACAAAACTCACCGACGTTCGGCCCGAGAGTGCCAGGCTTGTCGTCGTTCGAAAGCCGCACGGCCGCGTACCAGTCAGGAGTTTCCACGTCTCCAATCGCGCGGCTGTAGCCGGTGCTGGTGACGTCGCGAACGAAGAGCCTTCCACCGTTATAGTTGATGATGGCAGGAACTTGATTGGCTCCGTCGAGCCCCTTCAGTGTCGCATCAAGCAGGCAGAATGTTCCATAAGTGCGAATCGCCGGCACGCGATTTACGCTCAGCAGACTTCGAACACTGATCGCCTGACCTTCGTTGTCAAATCCGAACTGCGATTGATCGCGCAGAGTAATATTTTCGAAGGTCTGGCTGTTCACCGCTCGCGATGTTGCGATGCCTTTTTGAAAACCAACAATCTCACAGTTTTGCACAAGCAGCGGACCGTTCATGTCTCGATGACCAAGGTCGAGCCCAATCAAACCGCTGTTGTTTCCGGCGACGATCCGACAATTGCGGGCTGCTCCGAAGTTGTTCGAATAGAACTGCAACCCAATCGCACTCGGATTATTGTTTCCGACGTCGAAGGTCATGTCCTGAATGTAGTTGTGAAACCAATCCGCAGACCCAAAGCCACCACACCACATGATGCTGCCAGGCTTTTCAATTTCAGTGAAGGTCGAATCTTTCAGGCGAATGATCGTTTTGGTGGCACTCTGTCCCTGAAGAAAATTCATTCCCCAGGCGTCTTTGCCTTCAGTGTTTTTCTTAGACCAGTTCAGCGTCCTGGAAACCAGATACGTTCCGTTCGGAAAGTAGAGTATCTTGTGTTGCCCCATGATATCCGACAATGCTCGCTGCAAAACATCGGTGTCGTCTGTCGTTCCGTCGCCTTTTGCGTAATACGGTGACTTCGTGACATCAACGACCGCCGCACAATTCGGGTAGGCAACATTCGTATTGTTGCTGAATTTGGCCCCAGCGACGAAGACCTCATCAGCTCGTGCAATAGTCGTCGAAAGCACCAGCAGCAGACTGGCAACGGAGCAACGAAAGTATTGTGATCGAGGTGCCACGCATTGATCTAAGAACATCAAATTACTCCCGAATATCTTCAGGCCAACAAGTCCTGCTTAAGAAGCTGGTGTTCATGGAACCGTGCGTTTAACTCAACGCTGCCGATCTGCTGAGCTATCTTGATGCGACGTTTCGTTCTTTGAGCTTGCGCAAACGTTTCGGCTGAAGATCGATCGGCATCATCCCCGCCCGGCCACTCGTCATATCATCTCCACTTGCAAATCACAAGTGGAGGTGCGTCCAACCTGGCAACAATGCAGCCCAATTGGGCGACCAACTACTTTCCTGCGAAGCGATGCATCAGGCGCTGCTGGATTTCCGCGAACGCCGTTGATTCCAGATCGTTGCCGTCTTTGTCCAGCGTTGCGTTCGCCATGATGGCGATCGCGAAGTCGACGTCAGGAAAGGCTTCCACTTTGGCGAACCAAAAGCCGTCGCTGCCGTTATGGACAATAATGGCTACGTTTGAGGAACTATTGACGGCACGGATGACGCTCTTTCAACAACTAGTC
>CAIJTV010001053.1:0-4330 GCA_903823635.1 uncultured Planctomycetaceae bacterium | reverse complement strand
TGTTCGTACTCACCCATCTTTCTTCTGATCGAACGAACATGAACATCGATTGTTCGCTCCAGCGTGTAAATATCTTCACCGCGAGCCCCCTCCAGCAACTCGGAGCGAGAGAAGGCTCGGCCAGGTTGAGACATCAGCGTCCACACCATGCGGAACTCCGTTGGTGTCAAATCAATTGTTACGTCGCGAGCGGACATGAGGTGATTACGGCGATCCATCTCTATTCCATGTAGTGCGAGCACGTTACACGATTCTTCCGTCTGCTCCACTCGGCGCAATAATGCTCTGATGCGATGGATCAGCGGTTGAATTCGAAAAGGTTTCGCAACATAGTCGTCAGCTCCCATGTTGAAGCCGCGAATCTCGTCAGTCTCCTGACTCTTTGCTGTCAATATCAAGATCGGTATTGATCTTGTCCGCGATTCGCTCTTGAGAACGCGGCAGATCTGCAGTCCATCAAGGCCTGGCAGCATGATGTCAAGAATACACAAATCCGGGATCATGGACTGAGCTCTCAACAATCCCTTGATACCATCATTTTCCCAACTGACTTCGAATCCTTCTTTCTGAAGATTATACATGACAATCTCTGCGATTGCGGATTCATCTTCGACAAGAAGGATGTTAGGTGACATGAGTGTTTGAGGATTCAAGAACATTGGCGGGAGAAGATCCGGGGGCGGAAGGTTCGTGTCGCTAAGTTTGCTGCCACTTTTCCGTTGCGTGTAGCCAAGGAGAAGTGGAGCCGACAGTCGTTCAGATTGGCAATCCAGGAGGCACTGTCAAAACCGAAAGGCAAATGAGCCCCGATCTGGAATTCCAGCCGGCCCGTCCACAAATTTTTGCTCACATTTCTGAACGAATGGTTAAGAGTTCGCCGGGTTCTTCACACATTCCATGAACCCGAGCAATCACGATTCTGCAGCATCAGAAATGATTCGTCACCGTAATTGGCTGTTTGCCCATGTGGCTATTGCAGCTCTGACGAAGATCCTGCCTCTCGACTTCCGTCAGCCCGAGGAATGTAGTGCAGATGCTCCGAAGTGCGGAGGTTGATTCGTTATTCGACGGGCGTCCGAAGATCCCGAACGTAGTCGATAACGTTCGACTCCGTTTAGATAGACTCTTTTGCTTCGATCGTGAACTTCATCACTCAGGATAGGCCTTAACAGGCACTAACAAAACCGGGACAGGCACCCTTGTGCGGTCCCTTTTCACTATGATTCACGGATCTCTGCGGGAGCCAGTCCCGGTTTTGTTATGCGTTCTAAGTAGGCTTTTTGTGAAATCCTGGCATGTGCAGCCGTGCGGTGATGGTGGGTTTTATGGTTGAGCAATGGTCAATGCTGTCGTTCTGCTCATCGACAAACGCAGTTCCAAAGGGATAGGACAGCCTCTAATGACAGTACTGCCCTATGACGCAGAATCGATCGGCAAACCGATCTTTTTGACAGTCGCAATGCGACTTTTGTGCGGCCACTTTGAGGGGCAGAATGAAACTCGCCACGAAGCCGTTTTCAGGCTGGCAATGCTCACGCGAGTGAACATGCTTCACCATTGTGACGTCGTGGACTTACAGCAGTGAGAGGTTTGAGTCCGAATATCGGAGGCGAGTAGACGGGCGGACTTTAGTCCATCGCGAAGCCGCCGTGGCGGGCGCAGTAGACCCCTGAGTCATCAGGCGGCGAGCCCGGAAGGCAACACATGAACCGAGTACAGCAATTTCTAGTTCTGCGCGTAACAATTGGAACCACCACGACACGGATACTTGGAATCGTGCAATAGTATCCGAGTGGGTTCAGGTCGCCGAAGCGTCCGCAGGTCAGGATTCGCTTGAGGAGTTAGGCGAGTTGCTGGGCTGGATGCATTCACGTGTGATTTGACGTGCTGCTTTCCATGCGTGGCGCAGGGTAAATAGTCTGGATTCGATCTGTTCGGCAGTAAAATACTTGCCATGGTCGCTGGCAGGCAGTCCGGCCAGCGCCAAAGTCAGTGGCATCAGGTCCAGGAACTCTTTGTATTTTCGTTGCAGATCGTTTGGTTCCGCCATGACTCGTCTTCTCCCGAGATCGTGATCTCCGCTTGGCGGAGTCTCAACAAACGAAGACGGGCTTGTGGATATCCGCAAGCCCGTCTGGTGTCCATGCTCTACATTCAATTAACTATTGCCGGGGCGACGCCCCATGTACTGTTTGATGATCGCGTCGGCTGCACCTGTCGGCTTTGCGCTGTCAGATGTTGATGCCCCGGAGCTGCCCTTAGGAGCTTCGCTTTCTTTAGCACCGGTGAGCGAGGGATCCGGCAATGCAACCTCAATTCCTGCAGCGGCCGCTGGAGCCGGAGTTGCAGCAGGGGCAACCGGCTGACCCTGCATCGGGTAGCCCATTTGTGGCATCATTTGAGGATACATTTGACCGTATCCTGGCATCATCTGCTGATAGGGCATGCCACCGTACATTCCACCGGGATAACCCATGGGCTGCATCATTGGTTGCATCATGGGATTCATCATTGGCTGGTATGGGTACTGCCCGGGCATCATCTGCCCCTGCGGTTGCATTACCATTGTCTCCGCCACGCTGACCATTGGAGCGGCAGCCGCTGCAAGGGAGGGCTCAGCAATGCTTTGAATCGGCACAACCTGAGTGGTCTCGGGAGCTTTTGAGGTCACTGGCTCCGCAGCCGCAATCGGCGTTGTTGGCATTTCCAGCACTGTGCGGGAGTTGACCTGAGTGTCTTCATTTGTCAAAGGGATCGGAGGCATTGTCTTGCTATCCGAATCGGGCAGGCTGACACCTTGGCGAATCACCAGTTCAAAATCGAGATTTCCGATGAGGATTCTGTCGCCTGAAGAAAGAACCGTTTCTTTACGGATCCGCTCTCCATTCACCAATGTTCCATTGGTGCTGCCCAAGTCCCTCAGGCGCACAGAGAAATCATCGATGCTGAAAACGCAATGGTGACGGCTGACCATGTCGCTGTTCGGGCGGAGCTGGCAATCCTGCTCCCGACCGATCAGAAACTTGCGTCGATTCAGGGGAATGACCTGGCCGGCGTGTTTACCGCCGACAACTTTCAGTTCCGCTGCGACCATAAGTGGGAAACTCCGAAGGAATGAGAAGCCCTTCCGAGAGGCTCGCGAACAAAGTATCTCGGCGCGAATAGACAGGTTGTGTTCAAGTTCGTTCGAATAAGAATGTAGCAATCCGTTTTACAACTGCCAGCATGAAAAGGCCTGCCAGGGTCGCAAAATTGTCGAAAAATCATGCCGACGCGAGTTGCAGGACGACCCAAGGTCATAAACCGCACATCTTTCTGGTGATGCGAACTTCGTTTTCTGAAATCCCAGACCCATGTGAGATAACGTTTTGCCGGCTGAAGTATCGGCAGAAAATTGGAAATCCCGAGACCGGAACCACATCGAATAGTGCCCGACAGCTCGACGAAGTTGAATGAGCCCTGAGCCCACACCACCTTCATGGCGAACGGTCGTCACTTTCCCACGACAACCTTAGGCTGGATTGGAGAGAAATTCAGAGGAAATTGATCTCTCCAAATCAGAATAAGGGCGAATCGTCCATTCCCGTTCGATTGAAGCAGCGATCCCGCCTGGCAGCCCTGTGTAGAATTGAGCAACATCGAACTCCTGCGAGAGTTGCTGAATCCCTTCAACCGTCGGGCAGACGTTCGATGCCGACAGCAGAATGCTTCCGTGTTGTAGGGTGATGCCTTTTCGCCTCCTCTGGGCACTTCCGACAATCTTGGTACCACTCTCATGAACGATATCGTTGGGATTGCTGCGCAAGAAGCACAGGAATGGCTCTACGCTGGGGCGAGCGTTCTCGTTTCCTGACTCCTGGCCTTCTCGAAGTTTCGCCGCCTGACTCGCGTCGAAATCGCTCCGCAGCAAGCATTTGGCTCCACATTCCCGTAGCAGCTTGATCAGACTACGGTGAATAATTCCGTAGAGTTCGGAGGGATCCTGCCGCACGGGATGGCTGGCCGGGAGCGTACACGAATATGTGATTTCCAGATCATGCAGGATCGCTCCACCGCCTGAAAGCCTTCGAACTGTCGGCAGTCCAGGAAAAGGCGACTCGTGCTGAACCCCTGCTCCCTGAAAATACCCCACTGAGACCGTCGGTTCACACCATCGGTAGATTCGAATCACTGAAACGTCGCGGGTCGCTCCTAACTCCAGCATGGCCGCGTCCATCGCCATATTGAATCGACCGGACATGGGTGCTTCGTCCACGATGACTTCGGCTCGCCCTGATCCAGCAGCCATCGGAGGGAGCGATTCGTCAGGGATCATCGTGCGGTTGTCCCG
>CAIJTV010001052.1:0-5057 GCA_903823635.1 uncultured Planctomycetaceae bacterium | reverse complement strand
GGTTGTGAAAGAACCCGGTTCGTTCGGCCGCGATCTCAAGCTGGTCAAATGCGCGACCGTTGAGATTAAGTCCCGCATCCACCAGCAGCGCGCCGGTGACCTGAGCCTTTGCCATGGCGTTGAATTCTTCCGCCAGATGTTCGGCCGTGCGAACTCGCTTCGGTGATTCCATCGTGCCCCATTCGCAGAAGGAGCATGTATAAGGACAACCGCGATAGGTCTGCAAAACGCCGAGACCTCCGTGCGGAACGAGGCCCATCACATACGGTGATGGCAGCAAATTCAGATCTGCCAGCGGACGAGTGGGCGTTTCGTGCCATCGATCGTCAAGCCACTGGGCGATACCGTGAATTTTACTGAGCGCGTCCGCGTTGCGATTGGTGGCCTGCACGATCTCCAGAAAGGTGAGCTCACCTTCATTGACCACAAGCACGTCGACGGCATCACGTGCTTTTCGGAATGGCAGCTGATCCAGCATACTGGGACGAGCCGAGGGACCTCCGAAGACGATCAGTCGTGATGGATCGTCGCGATGCAGTTGAACAGCGACCTCCGCAAACAAAGGAAACGACCAGAGATAGCTGGAGAAGCCGATCACATCCGGATCAAGCTGCGCCAGTTCCTCACTCAGCGCGTCGGCGGAGGCGTCATGCAGGTCGTACACATGCAGGTCGAGCCCTTCGATGCTGGCGGCTCGAAGCGTCGCTTCAATCATGCGCAGGCCATGATTGGAGATCAGCTCCGGCATCGCGGGATCCGGAATGGGATACATCGCGATCAAAGCAACACGCCGGCCGGGGCGTTTGCTGTTGTGCCCTCGACGCGACGAAGTTCCGGTGCTCGATGAAGCATCAGGCACTGCGAAGGCTCCCGTCGATGCGCGCCGGAACAAATCCGCGCGACGAGACGTTAGGAATCGCAAGTCGTTTCAGCGGCGGTGGAAACGACCACCAGAATTGTCCGGAGCTGCCACCACAACGGATTGTTTCACGACTGAGCATATCGCGCATGTCGAGCAGATCGGTTTCGCTCCAGCCGACGCAGGATTTCATTGACAGCGTATAAGGATCGAACTGCATCTGCCATTCGGCTTTTCCTCGAGTCAGCAACGCGTCCGGCAGAACCAGGCAGTGGTAGACTCGCACTGTCACCGGCAAGCTGAGTGCGTAATTGAGTGTCTCCAGAAAGCCGTCCCATGTGTCGGTTGGTAGTCCGAAAATGATCTGAACTTCGATGTTGTAGGCAACTTTTGAAAGTTGTTCGATCGCGGGGCCGAATCGCTCACGCCCATAAGGCCGCTGCATTCGTTTCAGCAGTTCAGGATTGAAGGACTGGAGTCCAACGCCAAGATACGATGGGCCACATTGAGAGAGGAATTCGAGATGATCGTCGGTGATTTTTGACGGATAGATCTCGCACCACAGGCCGGACTTTTTCAGGAAGCCAACCTTCTTTTCGGCTGCCACCAGATTGCGAAAGGCCTGAGCGTTCAGATTCAAACCAGCATCCACGTTGAAGACCGCCGGCGCGTCATGGGCAGCCAGGGCTTCAAGTTCGCGCGTGAGATAGTCTTCGGAGAAAGCTCCCTGAGCAATATCCGGGGCTCCCCATTCGCAGAAGGTGCAGTTCATCGGACAGCCGCGAAATGATTCCAGGTAGCCGACGGCGCCGTAGTGCATTAAGCCCATTTGATAGGGCGATGCGATCACATCCAGATTCTGCAACTTTGGACGCAGGCCGGTGTTTTTCCAGCCGAGAGGAGTTGGCAATTCAAGACCCACAACGCTCGACAATGTCGTGTGATGATCAACCGTGGCCGAAGCATTCTGGATGGCTCGGGCGATATCGCAGATGGCTTGTTCTCCATCACGGGTTACAACCGCGTCGACGTAATCAATCGCTTTTCGATAAGGAGCCAAATCCAGAACAGCAGGTCGTGCTGACGGACCACCGAAGATAATCGTGCAATCCGGAAACCGCTTCTTCATCCGGCGAGCAACTTCGATCAGGCATTTCGCAGACCAGACGAACAGCGAAACACCGATGAGTTGTGGTTCGAACGCCGTGAGTGCGTCGACATAAGCATCGGCATCGTCTCGTTCAAGATCGAACAGGCGAGATTCCGCGTCTGCCAATTCCGGGTCGGCTACGACAGCGGCGAGAATTCGATGAATGCCATACGAGGGAAGTTCAACACCGCGATGTTCGTGGCTGTCGACTTCGGGAGTCATGCAGACAAACGCGATCCGTGTCAGCTTGCGAGTCAGCGTGGCCATTTCCGGAATGCGTCCCTGCAATCGGTGAAGTATTCTTAAGGCGATTTCCGCGGGTATACTAACAGAGATGGTATTTTCAGGCAGGAGAGATTCCGAAATCCGCTGTCTTGCGCTTGGCGGAGTTGCTTCGGATCAATACTCAATCTTGCATGAAAACACTCACCAGTGCGAGGAATACCGTGTAAATGACGTCGGACAAGAATGTCCGACGTACAAATCACGCCAAATCAGAACGCTCTGTAGTCCCCCACTCGGGAGCAGGTGCTTCGAATTTTTGTTCCTTGCGATCGGCGTCCTGGAAGACGATCGATTCCGAATGCAGACACATCGGCGGTTCAGACGGAAGCAGCGTGTGACTTGAACCGAGCTGTCCGCCTTGCAGATAAGCCGGGTCGCCAACGATCGGGAATCCCAGATGCCACAAGTGCGCGCGGATCTGATTTGTGCGACCGGTGCGCGGGAAGGCTCGGACAAGAGAGGTGCCGTCTTCGAAACGTTGCAGAACCTCGAAGGCCGTGCTGGCTTCGTGGCCGTCGGGATCGATCAGGTAAATACCGCCTTCTGCCGCTTCGCGAGCGAGCGATGCCTCACACGACAGTTTGTCTGCGGCCGGATGCCCGTGAACTTTCGCCAGATAGGTTTTCCCAACCAGTCGATTCTCAAACTGCTTTTGCACGATCGAGGCGACTCGTTTGCGTTTGCAGAGCACCATGATGCCGGAAGTATTGGCGTCGAGTCGATGGACAATATGAGGTCGGCAGGGGAACCAGACCAGATTCAGGATATTGCGGAGCGTGTTGCGGTTAAATCGTCCGCACGCATGAACCGGCAACGGTGCTGGTTTTGACAGGATGATGAATTCGTCATCTTCGTGGAGCACACAAATATCGGCCGCCACTTCGGGTTCAACAGACATGGGTGCAAGCTGATCAAAGCGTTCCCCTTCCCTGACAATTCGTTCGGGAGACAGCGGCAGTGGTTCCGGCACCCATTTCGGACGGCGGCGGCGGCGCACAGGTTCCGTTGGGACGATTGTTGAATCGGCGATCCGTCGCAGCCATTCATCGCGTCCCACTTGTGGATGGAGATCAACCAGGAACTCAATCATCGTCATGTTCGCACAACGCTGCGGAACGTTGAGCGGCCGACGATTGAGATACGGTTCGCTGCCTGGCAGCGGAGTCGTGATACGTTGGATTTCTGCATGGCGCGATTCGATGAGCTCCGCCATGGACTGAGATTCTTCGCAAAAGCAGGCCGGGCAGGATTTCCCCGGAACGTACTGCGGCAGTTGTTGTTCTTCAGCGGTGACCACGGCC
The DNA here is from genome assembly GCA_903823635.1 of uncultured Planctomycetaceae bacterium. Classification (GTDB taxonomy): domain Bacteria; phylum Planctomycetota; class Planctomycetia; order Planctomycetales; family Planctomycetaceae; genus SXXK01. The sequence continues at coordinate 1,462 of CAIJTV010001052.1, read as the reverse complement.
TGACAGATATAACACTGAGTCGTAGGAGTTTCCTGAAGTGAAGGATCGACTGCAACGCGTTGATCAAACACGAAGCATTCGCCGTGATAATGATCGCCGCCGACTTCTTCGAAGTATTTCAGGATACCGCCATCGAGCTGATAGACCTGACTGAAGCCGGCCATCTCCATATACGGCCCGGCCTTTTCGCAGCGAATGCCTCCGGTGCAGAACATCACGACAGGTTCATTCTTCAGTTCTTCCGACAACCGCGCGACGCCATCGGGGAACTCGCGAAAATGATCGAGCCCCATTTTGATCGCGTTATCGAAAGTGCCAAGGTCATACTCGTAGTCATTCCGAGTATCCAGCAAATGAACTTTGCGACCTTCGTCGAGCCACCGCTTGAGTTCTTTCGCCGAAAGTTTGGGCGATGTTTTCTGAGCTGGAACAACGCCGTCGATTCCGAAGGCGATGATTTCCTTTTTGATCTTCACCAGCATGCGATTGAACGGCTGATACTCGTTTGCGCTTTCCTTGGGCTGAAGGTCAGCGAAGGCGGGATCAGATCTGAGGAAATCGACGAACAGATGAATGGCTTCCGGCGGACCGGCGACGAAAAGGTTGATCCCTTCGTGACTGAGCAGCACGGTGCCCTTCAAATTCAATTCGCATGCTCGCCGACGAATGGCGGACTTCCGATCTTCAAGGTTGTCCAACGCGACAAACTTGTAGCAGGAGATATTAATGATCGGAGATTTCGACTCCGGAGACGCGGCTTGGGCAGTAGATGCAGACATAGGCTGGATCACAGGGATTCGAGCAAAATTCCGGGGGAATCAGTTTTCAGGGCGTTTTCCTGCAGTATACCGTAAAGCCTCCTGGCTTTCTCTGAAGACACAGAGTAGCTCGGTATGATCGGCAAAGACATCGGAACCGGGGAATCCTGTTACGCAGAGCCATGAAATCGGGCCGCTGGACTCTTGTTCTTGGGTGGCATCGCCGCTACGGTTCGGCTCGAATGGCGCAGATGCTCGGCATGGACCAGCCCTTCGGCCTGCACCGGAACAATTAACGGCCGGAATAGTGAACAGGCTGTCTTCCAGATTCGAGAGTGGCAGATGAGTCAGGATAAGCAGATTTTTGGTTTTGAACAGTGTGGCGAGGTCCTGATCGTAACCGCGACGGGGTCCTTCATGGAATTTCGCGACAACGATATTCGAAACGGCTACAACGAGGCTTTTCGGCAATTGAGTGAACCGGGAATCCGTCACCTGCTTGTTGACTTTTCCGCGATGCAATACTTCGGTTCGACCTTTGTCGGAATCCTGATTCGACTGGCCAAGAAAGCTCGAGCCAACAACGGTAATGCGGCTCTTTGTCACATGTCCGACAACATGAAAGATATGTTGAAGACGCTGATGCTGCTGGAGAATCCAAAGATCGACTTTTCGTGGGTCGCCTATCCTGACCGCGCTGCAGC
>CAIJTV010001051.1:0-2343 GCA_903823635.1 uncultured Planctomycetaceae bacterium | reverse complement strand
CTCAACTCGGAGGCGACATCCCACAATGACAAGAACTCAACGCGAACTCTCTCGTGAGCCTCGGGGGCCGCATGTCGCTCGCTCAGCAGATTCCATTCGACACCAGTCTGCAGCGCCGGGCGTGATAGATTGCTGCTTCCAACGACGATCAGTCCGGAACTTTCATCGGAAATCTGCCATGCCTTTGGATGAAACGAAGCCGGTGATGACGGTAGCCTGTTTGTTTCAATCAGCTTTGCCTGCAGTCGCGGTTCGTTGAATTCTTCGAGGGCCACATTGATCCACCCCATAAGCCGCCACAGCGCTTTGGCGTCAGAGATGTAAAGGTAGTCACTGACGAGAATACGAACTCGACCATCGTTACGAATTGCCTCGAACAACCGTTCTTCGATGACATCCAGCCCGGAAAGCTGCACGAAGGATGCAAGTACATCGATACACTTTGCCCCTGCCAATCGCCATGATAGCTCATCCCACAGCGGCGAGTTCGGGTAGCCCGTGGACAGTGTGAGCCCTACCTCAGTTTTCGCCGACAACACGTCATCTGCGAAGTAATTGCCCTTGCCGGGCATCACATGCCGAATCCCGCCACGCGGATCAGTAACATCGCCTTTGTATCGCGGAATCACATGAATATGCAGATGCGGCACCGTCTGGCCGGCGGCTTCCCCTGCATTGAATCCGACGTTATAGCCGTCTGGTTTAGGCTTCAAACGCTCATCCAGGATCGACTTCACTTCGTTGACGAGCGACATGACAGCGGTCTGTTCAGCCTGAGTCGCTTCAAACCAGGTAGGCACCAACCGTCGAGTAACAACGAGTACATGTCCGGGAGTCACCGGAAAATTGTCGAAGATCGCGAAAGCGGCGTCATTCGCCGTGATCCAAGACTGCGTGGAGATCGTTAGAAATGGTGAAGTCATGAAGTACCAATATTAGCACGGCAAGTGCAGAACTACCGATTGACCATGAAGCATTGTGATACAGCCCAGTCACATCCGTCTTTGTGGAGATGATCGACGTGGGTTCGCCAATACAGATAACGTCGACCATTGACGCTAAAGAAATGCACGAAGGTAAATTGGTGTATCCCCCGGAGCCAGTCGAGGTCGCTCCGTGAAGTTTTTGGTATCCAAGCTTGTGAGCCAAGAGAGTCTGCCAGTGCGTTACTTTCCGACATACCGACTTCCAACGCGGTGCCCCAAATGGCAGGGGCGTCTCGCAGAATTGCGGTCGGTGCTTGGAGATTCATGGCCGCGGCTCCGGTCGGAATTGGGTGCAGACAATCGACAGTCGGCTTCGCGCCGATGAAGAGCGGTGACAGATTGATGGGGCAACGCCAAGGGTTAGGATAGGAGGATGTGGGATGGAACGGAAGTGGGCTCTTGGCGAGTTAGTGCTGCCGCCGAATGCATGGTTAACAATGATGCGAATGGTGCCGGCCCTGAACGTGCCAAGAATTCAGTGATGGGTAGACATTGCTACTTGCTGCGCATTTGAGCAGAACAAAAAGCGATTCGAAATAGCGCGGGTGACAAAGTGACGGCAGGAATTCTCCCTGCGACGGTATTGCCTACCATCATTGCTCATCGAAGAACCTCTCGAGAAAATGCCATCAAAGTTGGAGCCGGCTCAACAACAGCAAATCTGCATTTTCCGGCCGTTTTACGTGGCGCCTCAGCCTGACTTTAATCATTCGAACTTCGAAGTCGGTGCTCCAGAGCATCCTTAAAATGATTCCATCCGCCGAAGGCCGCGACGGCCTTATCAATGGTCCGGAGTTGCTCAAGTGTTGCTTGAAGCTTTTCTAATCGTGATTTGATCCGATCGATGGATTCGGCGAGGTTCGAATCCCATCGGACTTCATCACGGCAGGAAGGCGGTTTCACATCCGATGAGAGGCCAAGGGAATGACCTTCAACGAGTTGCGGGTCGACGGTAGGCTTCCCGCCCGGACCGACCACCAAATCTTTCGGCACGATATCTAAGGACACCAGCCCCCAGATAAGATTGCCGGCAAATGTAAGTTGAAGTTTCTCTTCAGTGAATTTGGCCTCAACGGTTTTTCGCAGCTCTTGCGACGATATCGCGAGGCAAAGCGATGGCTTTCCTGACTTGGCTGCAACCGCAGCTTCGAGCGTAGGAAATGGCCCAGCGAAATAACGATTGTAAGCGCCAGCCGGTGTGGCGGCGGTCAGCATCGTTTCTGCATCGTCCGCGAAATACGCATGATATTCGTACGGGACCGACGAAACAATAAACCAGTCGAGTGAGTCAGATTCGATCGCCGCGAACTGTTCAGGCATCGACAGTTCTTCCAGTCGAATCCAAGGGCGAGAATAG
>CAIJTV010001050.1:0-3028 GCA_903823635.1 uncultured Planctomycetaceae bacterium | reverse complement strand
GGTTCAACCACGATCCTGTTCAACCCAACAGCAAAGGAAGAATCCAGTGAAGTATCTGCTCGATGAATTGAAACCCGGGGAAACTCACTTCGTACGAGAAGGCACCGCCCACGGCGTTCAAAGCTACCTCAGTCACGCCCGCAGGAAGTGGGGCAAGTTGGTTGGTGTTCCCATCAGCGCGATGGACTCGAAGAACGGGGTGATCATCATCCGTCACCCCGCGACGACAGAACAGAAATGCCAAGGGGCCGGGGTGGAAAAACCTCCGGAAATCTTTCCCGGTGAAAGGTGATTGTCACCCGGAAACACGTTCAAAACTCAGAGAGAGTGTGGGGACAACAAAAACACCTCTGGAGCGAAACGATGACCGCGAAACCAGTAACGCTGACGCCCGCTCAATCTGCCTGCCTCTGGCAACTGAATCGCTTCGGTGAATCGGCCCAGCACGCGGCCGTGAAGCAGCTGGAGAATAAGGGGCTGGTCACGTTCTCGTACAAGCGAGACCGAACTGAATGGAATCGCGTCGTTGCGACTCTCAGTGTGGCGACGATCACGAAGGCCGGCAAAGACTTACTCGAAGCAAGGATGCCGGAAATCATCGCCGCCAGACAACTCCACATCGCCACCGCAACTGCCAAGCGGGCTCGTTAGTTCTGATCAGTCATTTCATTATCTTTCACGGGGAGTTCTGCTCATGGAAACTTTCAAATTCGCTTCGCTCGTTCGGCCTTCGTACCGCTATCGCCTGTACTCTGACTACGCGGCAAATCCCGCCTACAACTGGCGCAACACCGGATCGCTCTCGGATAACCTGAGCATGTACGACACGATGGGAGACGGGGAAACGCAGCATACCCCGGACTGCCTGGTGCAGACGGCTGATATCTGCGACGTTCTGGGAAGTCTGGCCCAGTCGCTCCACAGGATTCCGCTGGACACCTGCGGGAATGAGGATGGTGACAATAAATGGCTCAGGCGGTTCTGGAGCGTGGAACGTCCGTCTGATGCACAGATTCAGTTCGTGCTGTCGCTCAAGTACAACCCACAGAAGGACACCTACATCAACGTGAACGAAAGCAAGAAATCGTTCAGCAGGGAGAAGTCCTTCGACAAGCGGTGGCAGCGGCTGGAGAACACGGAAGAACACAGCCCGATCGAAAATGCTGTGCGGGTGTTCTGCCAGGATGGCTCACGATACCAGACGAGGTCGCTGTTCCGGATTCTGGCATTGGTCAAGCGGATCGCGGAGGTTCGGGATGCTGATCATTCACGCTCCGACATGATCGAGTGGCTCAAGAAGGACGGCGGAATCTTCAAAGACAAGACGATGGACCAACTGCGGCAGCTGCTGAATGACTTCGAGTTGATCAACATGTTCGCTGAAGGGTACGACGCGCTGTCACGATCCATCTGCTGCAGTGCAAGGCGGGAGAAGAGATACGCCGAAAGTCTGGTCCAGCAATCGTGAAACCGTCATCCCGGCCGTGTCCAGCGGCACGGCCGGAGCGGAGTGTGGGCACAAACTCCATGGAAAGTCTGATCGGTAAGCCACAGACTGGCGTTCTGAACATGGCTCATTCATCACAGTCGAAACCCTGGTAGGGATTGAGTACATGCACACACGAGAGATGGCGTTCAAGAAGGTCGTTGACGGAAACCCGACCGTTGGCATTGTTGGGCTCGGTTATGTCGGTCTGCCACTGTTGTCGGCATTCTGGAAGTCCGGGATGAAGTGCCTGGGGTTCGATATCGATACCAAAAAGGTGACGTCCCTGATCGAAGGGAAGAGTTACATCAAGAGCATCCCCGACAAGCTGGTCAAGGAGTGGATGGACTCTGGAGACTGTGAAGTAACAGCCGATATGCGAAGGCTGGCTGAGGCGGACGCAATTCTGATCTGCGTTCCGACTCCTCTGGACTGTCGCCGGGAGCCTGACCTGAGTTTCATTCGAGACACCGTTCAGGCAATCGCCCTGACGCTGCGACCGGGCCAGCTTGTTGTCCTGGAAAGCACCACGTATCCGACAACAACTCGTGATGTTGTCATCCCGTTACTCGAGAAGAATCCGTCCGGCCTGAAGTGCGGAGAGGATTACTTCGTGGCCTACAGTCCGGAACGGGAGGATCCAGGCAATGCCATGTTCTCAACCGAAAACATCCCGAAGGTGGTGGGCGCTGCGGATGAGTTCACAACTGTGCTGGCTACCCGGCTGTACTGGAAGGCGATCAGTGAGGTTGTCCCGGTCGACAGTCTGGAGGTCGCGGAAGCCTGCAAGATTCTGGAAAACACCTACCGGGCCGTGAATATCGCTCTGGTCAACGAACTGAAGGTGCTGTTCGACAAAATCGGGATTGATATCTGGCAGGTGATCGCTGCGGCCAGGACCAAGCCGTTTGGGTTCCAGGCGTTCTACCCCGGTCCCGGCCTCGGGGGTCACTGCATCCCGATCGATCCGTTCTATCTGTCATGGCTTGCCCGCCAGCACGGCGAGCAGACCAAGTTCATTGAACTGGCCGGCGAAGTGAATCTGGCGATGCCTGAATACGTTGTAGACGTTCTCGAGGCGAATCTGGTCGCAAACGGCAAGACGCTGAATGACAGTCTCGTCTGCATCCTCGGCATGGCGTACAAGAAAGACATCGATGATCCGCGGGAGAGTCCATCGTTCGAGATTATGGACCTGCTGATCAACCGGGGAGCCAAGGTGAGTTACAGCGATCCGCACATCGCCCGGCTTCCCAAAATGCGAAACCGGACGGACCGCCCGATGGGCAGTAAGATCCTGACCGAGACGTTCCTGCAGTCACAGGATGCCGTGATCATCGCCACTGACCACACAGCCTTCGACTACGAACAGATCGTACGGAGTTCTCGCCTCGTGATTGACACCCGGAATGCCACCCGGACCGCCAGCCAAAACGTCGGGCATGGGTTGGCGCAGATCGTCAGGGCGTAGAATCTTTAGAATGAGGTTAAATTCGGAAACGTGAGTTCAAAACAAAAGGGGATGATATCGTGGAAAGATTG
>CAIJTV010001049.1:0-1922 GCA_903823635.1 uncultured Planctomycetaceae bacterium | reverse complement strand
GCCGAATCATTATCTGTTACGACCAGGCTGCTCGTCCCTGTATCGTGGCCGCCCGCAGAGCCAGAAACAGTCACCGTCACGGAACCGTCGACAATGAAGTCATCAACGGAATCAACAGGAACAGTCACCAAGTTCTGTCCGGCCGGGATCACGACGGTCGACTGAACGACGGCTTCTGTCCCATCACTGCTGGACAGTGCGATGGTCAATGCCGATGCGGTGCTGGAGTTACGAGTAATCGTCAAGGTGGCTGCCGCAGTCCCGGCGGCTTCGCTAACCTGACCTGGGTTCACGGTAACAACCAGCCGAGTCGTCTCATCATCGGTCACGTTGATGCTGGACGTTGCTCCGACATACCCCGAAGCAGTCGCATCAATCGAGACAACCTGAGTGCCGTCGATCAGTGACTCATCAACTCCATTAATACTAAACGTAACCGACGACTGACCTGCTGGAATCGTGACGGTCGCGGGAATTGAGATCTCCGAAGAATCGCCATTCGCCAAGGTCACAGTCAACGGGCTGCTAAGATCGGTATTGCTGCGGACAATGGTTCCCGTGGCCACGCCGCCATTCTCGGAGATCGTCGACGGCGAAATGTTCAGCGACAAGGTCTCGTAGTCCGTGACCTGCACCGTTGTACTTCCGAATTGCAGGGAAGGCTGCCCCGCGAGAACTCGGAATGCGAAGAACGAGCTCTGGTAACCACCAAGGGCAATAATGTTTCCATCAGCCTGGATCGCGAGAGCTCGTGTCTCTTCAAACACTGAAGGCTGAGCTGCGAGAACCAATTTGCCATCGAAATCGAAGGTTGTGTCGAGAGTCCCATTCACGTTGTACCGCGCCAGTGCGAGGTTCGTTCCCTGGCCACTGATAAACGCGCCGCCGCCCACCACGATCCTGCCGTCAGCCTGAACTCCAACGGTTCTGGCATCGTCAGACAGTCCGAAAAAGTCCTGATTAACAATTCCAAAGGTTCCAAAGCTGGTATCGAGAGCTCCGTTGGCTGCCAGACGCGTAATCGCCCAGTTTCCGTTTGTGATTCCGGCGAGAACTATTTTCCCGTCAGGCGCAATGGCGACAGCCTGTGCCGAATCGAACGAACCAAAATTTACTGCCGACAAGCCAGTGAAATTGAATCCAGTGTCCGTCGTTCCATTACGATTAAATCTCGTCGCTCCAAAGTTCCCATCTGTGGTTCCAACAACGACAACTTTGCCGTCAACCTGCTGCGCCATGGACCAGCCAGCTTCGCTTGTTGTAGACCGCACCAGAGTTGCAGTGCCGGCAGTGCCGTAGGTTGTGTCGACGGTCCCGTTATTGCGGTACCGAGTGACGGCGAAGTCAGTCCCGAGCGTGTTGCTGCCACCGACGAGGAAACCTCCATCGCCGATGTTATCAACGACAACATCATGGCCAAAGATATTGGTGGTGGTCGGGTTAATTTGAAGATTCAGGACGCCACTGGAGGTGTATCGAGCGACTCCATGGTTGCTGCCCGCCAGTGATCTTCCCAGCACCAGAATTTGCCCATCGGGATAAAGAGCGATCCCCTGCGGCTGAATATCTGACGGGAACGTTGTTGTGACAACTCCACCCACACCGAACGTTGTGTCGAGTGAGCCGTCACGATTCAGGCGAATCACGTTCCATGCATTCGTCAGAGTCAGGTGCCGACCAGCGACGATATACTTCCCGTCTGGCTGTTCAACGATCTCGGGAAAGCTGGGCTGCAGATTCTGTTGATAATCAGGAATCGCTGCCAGACCGCCAGTTCCGAATGATGCATCCAGACTTCCTCCGGTTGTATTCGAGAAGGCGGCAATGGTCGCCGTCTGAGTGCCATCCAGCAGAGTGTCATCGACGGCCGTGACCGTAAAAGCGGCGGAACTTGCCCCGGCCGGAATCGTGACGAACGTCGG
>CAIJTV010001048.1:0-1960 GCA_903823635.1 uncultured Planctomycetaceae bacterium | reverse complement strand
TGTGGGCCAATCTGCTGCTAACTGTTGGGGTCCGGAAGGCTCAGTAGGGAGCGTCCGAGGTTTGGGCTGTTGATGTCGAGGTGTGCGGTTCCAGCAGTGGACGCTGCACGCCGTGGCACGGCCTTTTCAGGCTGTCGCCTTGTTCAACTCCGTCCGAAAATGCCGGGCCGTTTATGGCAGACCCTGTTGATTTCCGCAGTTGTAGGGCTTCCGGAGGTTTCCTGAGTCTCAAGGCCCGGAGGTTGGGTAGAATCGGTCTTCTGTGAAGTTTGCCTCATCTGGTATGCTTCAACGAGTGTTCGGAAGGGCAGTTTGTCAGATCTGGATTTGGTCGCCTTCGGATCGTGAACCACGATTACAAGTCAGTGCATCGGGAGAATTCTCAGATGGTGTCGCGTTTGATGTCAGCGTTTTCTGTTCTGTCTGTTTTCTTTGCAGTCGCAATGACGGCTTCGGCTCAGGACAGCCTTGCGTGGAAGTTCGAGTCGGGTGAATCGCTGAAGTATGTTGTTCAGCAGAGTACACAGATGGTGATGAATGCTGATGGAAAGCAAAACACCATGAACATGGAACAGACCATGGACATGGTGTGGAAGGTGACTTCCGCAGCCGGGAACGGTGGCTTCAAAATGTCACAGAGTGTCGAACGAGTTCAGGTGAAAACAGAAGGCGGGGCCTTCGGTGTTGTTCAGTTCGACAGCAACAGCAAAGAGCCAGTGACATCGCCTGTCGTTAAATCAATGGCTGAATCCTTCAGAAAGATTGTGGGTCAGGAATTCGCTGTCACTATGCAGCCCACGGGAAAGGTGACAGAAGTTGTTGTTCCGGAAGATCTGCTGAAGGCACTGACGGACTCCGTTCAGAACAGCAATGTGATCAACGAAGACACATTGAAGCAGATGATGTCTCAGTCTCCGGTCACATTCCCTGGTCAGCCTTTGAAAAAGGGCGAGTCGTGGGAAAGCAGCCAGAAGGTCGAATTGCCGTTCGGCACGATGACCGTTGTTTCGAAGCTGGTCTATGAAGGAACCGAAGATGGCGTTGCGCGGATTTCTCAGTCGCCACGGATTGAAGTTCTTCCTCGTGAAGGTGCCGAAATCACGATGACAATGAAGAAGTCCGAAGGCAAGGGGCTTGTCTTGTTTGATGTCGCACGAGGACGCATTACCAAGTCGGATCTGGACCTCAAGCTTGACCTGGAAGTCAAACGGCTGAACAACGCCGTTCAGCAATCGATGCGTCAGAAAACGTCGATGGTGCTGGCTGAGTAATTCGATGTCTCGTTGGCAAATTGTTTTCAGGATTGAAAAAAGCAGGCCAGCTTTCTGAATTCTGAAGAATTTACACGACAGGGCCGCAGAGGAACGCTGAAAGTTCTTCTGTGGCCCTTATTCTTTGAATGTCAACTTGCAAATCTTTTCGCGCCGGGAGCCTGAGCTGTGAAACGAATTTTTCTGACTCTGGCCATCCTTGCCAACATCATCATGATCATTGCCATGGTGCTGGGGTTACAAGTCGGCGATCCAATGCTGGCTAATGGTCGGGACCCCGAGGTCAATCATCGCATCGGCACACATATTTTGATTGGGCTGGGAGCACTCACCGGAACTACGATGGTTCACGCCCTGATCTTCACCTACTTTATGGGAACCAGTCGGTGGATTGAAGAGACTTCCGCGGCGTACAGTCTTTCCGGGGATTTCCACCGTCGCAATCAGAAGATCAAGTATGGAATCCTGCCCGGGATTTTGATCAGTTTTCTGATGATCCTTGCGACCGGCTGTTTTGGTGCAATTGCCGACCCGGCGACCGCCGTGGAACTCGGGAGCAAGTTTGGCGTCTCGGACTCCACGATTCATTTTGCTGCCGCCGTATCGACATGGCTGGTCACGCTGATCGTCAACTTCACGCAGTACATCGCGATTGCGAGAAACAGTGCGATTGTCGAAGGAGTACTGAC
>CAIJTV010001047.1:0-6437 GCA_903823635.1 uncultured Planctomycetaceae bacterium | reverse complement strand
CGGCAGCCTGGCTTCGAGACGCGTTCAATGTGCTGAATGACATGCTCACCAGCGGGACCATATTTAAGATTTACTCGAAGGGTCTTTCCACATTCCGCGTCCAAGACTTCGTAATCCCAAACGAAGCCCTCGCGCTGCAAGGCTTCGACGATGCTAACCTTGATCTTTGAAGAGGGAACATCTACGAATGGTCGTTCGACCTGCACACCATTTCGGATTCGTGTCAACAAGTCTGCAATCGGATCTGTCATCATATTACACCAACCCTAGTTCTACCAACTGGCCTTCTTCACACCCGGGATCAAACCATCCAACGCCAGATTTCTGAAGCATATTCGACACACCTTGAATTTGCGGTAAACCGCACGAGGCCTGCCGCAAAGCATGCAACGATGCTCCTGCCGGCTGCTGAACTTAGGTGTACGATTTGCCTTTTCGATTTTTGCTTTGCTTGCCATTGCCTGATCTCGAGACCCATTTACACGCGAAACGTCAATCTATTCTTCTGTCTTGAAAGGCATCCCAAATGCCTTCAACAATGCACGACCATCATCATCCGTTAAAGCGGTTGTCACAAAGGTAATGTTCATACCCTGTGTAGCAGTAACAGTCTCTGGGTCGATCTCAGGGAACACCAACTGCTCTGTAAGCCCGCAGTTGTAATTACCATTACCGTCGAATCCCTTCGGACTCACGCCGCGAAAGTCACGCACTCGAGGAAGCGCCAGCGTGATCAACCGCTCAAGGAAGTCATACATTCTCTTGCTACGAAGCGTCACGCGACAACCAATTGGCTGCCCCTCACGCAATCGAAAACCAGAAACTGACTTTCGTGCTCGCGTGATCTGCGCCTTCTGCCCAGCCAACTGTGTTAGCTGATCAACAGCCTGATCCAGGCGTTTGCGGTCGTTCACGGCCTCACCGACGCCCATGCTAACCACGATCTTCTGAAGTCGAGGCACTGCATGGATGTTCGACTTCGCAAGCGAAGCCTTCAGCTCGGGGATAATTCGGCTACGATACTCTTCGTGCAACCGGGTCATGTCTGATCACTCTTGAAAAATAACACCCGTAAAACTCTAAACAACTTCGTTGGCGAGGCTGACGATCTTCATGTAACGTTTCTCACGCAGCTCACGGGCCACGGCCCCGAAAATGCGAGTACCTTTGGGGTTCCCGTCATTATCCACGATCACGATCGCGTTCCGGTCGAACTTGACATACGAACCGTCAGCACGGCGAGCGGCCTTACGAGTGCGTACAACCACACCCTTAACAACCGACCCCGACTTGATCGCGCTGCCAGCGAGCGCCTTTTGCACGCTCACAACGACGATATCACCCAAACCGGCATAACGTCGACGCGTGCCGCCCAGCACCTTAATGCACCGAGCAGTCTTTGCGCCGGAATTGTCAGCTACATCTAGGAGTGTCTGCATCTGTATCATGATTCAACCTCACGGTTCCTGGCATCAAGCCACGCTCTCACTCACCAATTGCGGGAATCGCAGATGTACTGACGACCCGTACCAGTTCCCAACGTTTGAGCTTAGACTTCGGTGGACATTCAACAATCTCTACCGTGTCGCCCTTCTTAGCAACGCACTGCTCGTCATGTACGTGACAAACAGTTCGACCCCGAATGATCTTCCCGTACTTCGGGTGCTTCATCCTGCGGTCAATTTCAACTCGTACCGTGTTGGGCCGAGGATCTCGCGCTACAACTCCAACTAATGTCTTTCTCATCGTACCGCCCAATCAAACCTTAGAAAGTTCTCGCTCGCGTTGGACAGTGAACATCCTGGCGATGTCTCTTCGCAACTTCTTTACATTACTCGGCACATCATTACGCTCAGTCGCCGCCTGAACACGCAAGCGAAAAAGCGATTGCTGAGCCTCACGCAGTTCATGCTGCAGCTGCTCGTCGGACATTTCTCGAACTGCGCTCGACTTCGCCATAACAACCTCAACTAGATCTCTGGGCGTCGACCCACAAGCCGAACCCGAACCGGCAATTTGTGTGCGACGCGGTTAAAACAACTTCGCGCTGTGTCGTGCGACACACCACCAAGTTCAAACAGAACTGTACCGGGCTTGACAACAGCAACCCATCGGTCCGGTTCCCCTTTGCCCTTACCCATTCGGGTTTCAAGCGGCCGAGAAGTCACAGACTTCTGAGGGAATATGCGGATAAAGACTCGACCTTCGCCACGAACATACTGTGTCGCCGCGATACGGCACGCTTCAATCGTCTGCCCAGTGATGTGACCTGGATCCAATGACTGCAGTGCCCATTCGCCAAAGACAACAGTGTTGCCGCGAGTCGCCTTACCTCTTATACGCCCTCTTTGGCTTTTTCGATGCTTGACCCGCTTTGGCATTAGCGCCATCTGCAGTCTCCTCGTTCGAATAATCGCCCAAATCAATCCACACTTTCACACCAATAATCCCCATCGCCGTCTTCGACTCGGCAAAGCCGTAATCGATGTGTCGGCGAAGAGTTGACAAGGGAATCGAACCTCGACTCGCCTTCTCCTGTCGGGACATCTCGGCACCGCCAAGCCGCCCCGACATCTGGATCTTCACACCCTCGACGCCCGAACTCATAACCTCGTCGAGCGTCTTCTTAATCGCACGTCGGAAACTGCCTCGCTTCTGAAGTTGCTGTGCAATCTTCATGGCCACCAAGCGAGAATTCCGATTCGGATTGGTAATCTCAACAATCTTGACGTCCATACGGCGCCCAGTGAGATCTTCCAACTCAGCCTTGAGCTTATCTACTTCCTGCCCCTTCCGGCCAATAATCACGCCGGGACGAGCGGTATGCATATGAACCACAACCTGATCGCGGGTACGCTCAATCTCGACCCGAGCAATCTCCGCGAACTCATACTTCGTGGCAACGAACTTTCGGATCTTCTGATCCTCAAGCAATAAGTCCCCAAATTCCTTCTTCGAGGCGTACCAACGACTGCGCCAAGTCTCCATGACTCCGACGCGAAACCCTGTTGGCCTGACTTTTTGTCCCATAACCGTGATCCTGACCTGACTGCAAAAAGATTAGCTCAACTCTGGTGCGTCGATGGCAACATGAATGTGCGCTGTGCGACGACGAATCAAATTCGCCATACCCCGGGCTCTTGCATGAACTCGCTTAAACATCGGCCCACCGTCAACGCGAGCCTCTGAGATCTTAAGACGGTCCGGGCTACGAACCCCCCGATCTTCCGCGTTCGCAATTGCACTCTTCAGCACGCGCTCGATGAATCGGGCACCTCTGTTAGGCTCAAACGCCAGCGCATTCAATCCCTGCTCAGCCGACATCCCGCGAATCATGTCCGCAAAAGGTCGAATCTTAGTGGGTGAAATACGAGCAAAGCGGTGGACAGCACGTATAGACGCCATGACTACTTCTTACCCTTTGAACCGTGCCCTCGGAACGTCCGCGTTGATGAAAACTCACCAAGTTTGTGACCGACCATATCCTCAGTCACGTAGACGCTGATGTGAGCCCGACCATTGTGTACCAAAAATGTGTGACCAATAAACTCAGGCGAAATCGTACAACGTCGAGCCCAAGTCTTAACAGGTTCCTTACGCCCTGCCTCGTTCAGCTTCTCAACCTTTTCAAGCACTCGAGGGTCAACATAAGGACCCTTCTTCAGCGAGCGACCCATTCAAACACCCTTCCAAGATCCGAAGCCTACTTGACCTGACCGTAACGAACTGAACGACGCCGACGAATGATTGCCTTTGACGAAGCTTTCTTCTTGCTTCGAGTTCGACCGCCCTTCGCAAGCTTGCCGGTAGGACTGCAAGGATGCCGACCTCCGGAATTTCGACCTTCACCACCGCCCATCGGATGAGCGATCGGATTCATCGCGGTGCCGCGAACGCGAGGTCGGATACCCTTCCAGCGATTGCGTCCAGCCTTACCGATAATAATGCTGCTGTGCTCGGAGTTACCCAAAACACCAATGGTGGCCCGACAGCTACTTGGCAGCCGCCGAACTTCACCACTAGGCAAAGTAACCTGAGCCCAGCGACCTTCGCGAGCGTTAAGTGTAGCACCGACGCCGGCACTCCGACACAGCTGGCCACCGCGGCCCGGCTGCATCTCAATATTATGAATGACGGTACCCGGAGGGATCACGCCCAATGGCATGCAATTCCCAACGTTCGGCTCTAGCTGGGCTCCGCTCTCGACCTTGTTCCCAGCCTTCAATCCCTCAGGTGCAAGGATATATCGCTTTTCACCGTCAGCGTACTCAACCAAGGCAATTCTGCTTGACCGATTAGGGTCATACTCGATATGCGTAACCGTACCAATAACGCCGTCCTTATCCCGGCGAAAATCGATCTGGCGATACAGTCGCTTATGGCCACCACCACGATGGAGCGCGGTAATCTTGCCCTGATTATTCCTTCCGCCCTTTTTCTTAAAACGGGAGGTCAACTCCTTCTCCGGGCGCTTCTTCTTGTCAGTGATTTCAGCGAAATCACTGACAGACGCACCACGACGACCAGGAGTCACCGGCTTGTAAAATCGAATCCCCATGATTACAGCTCACATCCACACGACAAGAATCTTCAGCGACGACGCCTAATCCTAGAAGAACGCAATTCGATCCTCATCGTGAAGCTTCACGATGGCTTTCTTCCAAGAACGAGTCAACCCGACAACCATTTTATGCCGGCGAGGCTTTCCAAGACGAGTCTGGGTCCGCACAGCAACGACCCTTACATCCCACAACTGCTGAACAGCTGCTTTGATGTCAGATTTCGTCGCAAGAGGATGAACCTCGAATGAGTAGGCGTTTTGCTTCTCAGACAGGTGAGTCCCCTTCTCCGTGACTAACGGACGACGGATCACCTGATGAGCCTCAAGAACAATACCTGTCGAAAAGAAAGAAGCCATTACTACACCGACCCCAGTATCTCAAATCAGGCCTGACGACCAAGAATACGATTCATCTCACCAACCGTAATCACCAGATGCCGCTGTCGCAGCAACGCATAGGCATTCAAGTCACTGCCAGGCAGGACCTGCACACCATCAATGTTTCGAGCTGAGCGCCAAACGTTCTGGTTAAGCCCTTCAGTCGCAAGAAGAACACTCTTCCCCTGCAGACCTACAGCCTTCAGAAAACCAGCGACTACCTTAGTTTTCGGAGCAGAGCAATCCCACCCCTTCAAAACAACAGCCTGTGAATCCTGAAACTTACTCAGAAGCGCCATTCTTGTCGCTTTCTGAACTGCCTTCTTCGGCAGTCGGTAGTAGTAGTCACGGGGCTTCTTGCCAAATGCATGTCCACCACCGCGCCGAACCGGGGTACGAATTCCACCAGCTCGAGCACGACCTGTGCCCTTTTGCTTGAATAACTTACGGGTGCTACCCGCAACCATCCCGCGAGATTTAGTCTGCACCGAACCAACTCGAGTGTTAGCGCGATACATAATCACAGCGTCATGCAACAACTGCTTGCAGATCACGTCGGAAATTTCCGACGGCTCAAACGCAAACGTTCCGCAGTCCGCACCCAGCATATCTTTAACAGGAACCGAAATCATGGCACCACCAGCAAGCATCAAGAACGATTCTTAGCGGAACGACGAACAACAACGTAACCACCGTTAGGACCCGGAATTGCACCGCGAACCAACAGCACGTTCGAATCATTGTCAACACGAACCAGACGCAGATTCTTCACAGTCACACGCTCATTGCCGTATTGACCAGCCATCTTCGTCCCAGGGAACACACGACTCGGGTCGGCACTTTGACCAATTGAGCCAGGAGAGCGATGAACTCGCTTCACCCCATGACTCGCACCGAGGCCACCGAAATTATGTCGAACCATAACCCCAGTAAACCCGTGACCCCGAGTTGTACCGATCACATCCAGAAATTTAACACCCTCGAGCGCCGCAGGACCGAGAACCTGACCAACCTGCAGCCCATGAGAGGAATCGGCACACCGAAACTCTCTAATGAAGCGCTTCGGCTCACACTCAGCCTTGGCAACCGCGGCAGCACCTGACTGCTGACGACGCCCACCCAACGCAGCCACATGACCACGCTGCGCACGAGACGCCTTGCCTCTCGGCCGGTCATCAAAACCAACCTGCACAGCATCGTAGCCGTCTTTTTCTTTCGAGCGGACCTGCAGCACAACGCACGGGCCCGCCTCAATGACAGTAACAGGGACAATAACGCCATCAGCGTCATAGACCTGAGTCATTCCAATTTTTCGACCAAGCAACCCGACAGACATAGCTCCGCACCCGCGCGCAGAAAATTAAAAAACGCGAACAGAGACTGCCCGCCGTGATTAAACGACACCCAATGAGACAGACCAAACTTAGGCTGTTGCCGTAGCTTTGATCTTAATATCAACCCCAGCCGGCAACGAGAGCTTATTCAGAGCATCTACCGT
>CAIJTV010001046.1:0-3158 GCA_903823635.1 uncultured Planctomycetaceae bacterium | reverse complement strand
GCTGCAACAAACTCAAGCGACGAAGAGCAGGTCGCTCAGGGCCTGTCGATCGGTTCGCAACTTGCAGAGGATCTGAAGTCCACGGCCGCGGAGGCAGAAGCATCCAGCCATGCCGTCCTTGTCGATGGGGTGCGCCGCGTTTCGCCTCGTGAAGTGATCGAAGCGGCGATCTTCGTCGGCGGCAGTGTCGCTCTGACAGCAAGGAAGCTGGCTTCCCTGATCGGAAACGATGTCGATAATCGAGTCGCAGTTTCGCTCGTGGACTCACTGAACCAGTCGTATGCCCGCGAGAATCGACCGTACGAAATCCGTCTCAACGAAGGCGGATACCGACTGGAGCTGCGGGAAGAGTATTCCGATATCTCCACGCGAACATTCGGGCTTGGCCCGCGCGATGTGAAGCTGTCTCCGGACGTGCTGGAGATCCTGGCCTTCGTTGCCTGGAACCAACCAGTCGCCAAAGAAACGATGGAGACGATCGATCGGCCAAACGCAATGTCTCTCCTGCGGCAACTGTTGCGATTGCAACTGGTTGAGCTGCAGCGCACTGGTAGTCGACGTACGGATGTCTCGTATGTGACCACCAGCAAGTTTTTGAAACTGTTTGGCCTGAGATCTATCAGCGAACTTCCAACCGCCGACATCTTTTCCTTCAAGTAGCGGCCTGCGCCATACTGCTATTCACAACTGCCCGATGGGCTCAGCCCATGGCAGCTTTTCGACAATCTCCCTTCGTGAAGGGCAGGTTCCTGGTTTCCCTGTCAGAGAACACCCCGTCTCAGGACTGCACGCCGTTCGCTGGCCGCGTGGCAACCTTCTCCTGAGGACGCAGATAGTGTGGTCCCACAGGACTTGGACGGTCAATGTGCTGGCGATAAGACTGGTTCGCCGGGCTCATGCGATTGCTGCGAAAACCAAAGCGACCGCTTGCCGTACTTGAATGCTGGCGTAGATGATATCGCGCGGCAATGATGGTATCTGATGAAGGCTCGGATGAACTGTCTAAAGTCACTCCCACAGCGGCGAGTGACAGCACGACGCAGGTGACAGCAGACAGCAGACGACGATGATTCAGCATGTGATGACTCCGGATCAAAAGCTCGTAGATCAGCAGGCAGACCTCGGATTTGAGGATGTCTTGTCGTCCATTTAGCCATCTCGGTCTGTCGGAGGAGACAAGTCCTCCAACCGAAAATGAAACATTACGACGCTGAGATGATCGAATCACGACGGAGAAACATGATCGATGAATTAACCCGCAGGAGATTTCGCGGATTTGAGTTTCAGGCTTATGTGGGTTGTCGGATTCTGCCCGAATAGGCTGCTAAAATATCACGACGCTGCTGTGCAAAGGTCCCCGACCACGCACGGTACGCTGACCGAAGGTCTCCACGCGCTCGCGGTACGTCCCAGCGTTCCTTACGACCTGCGGTCGATCAGAAGTGGCCCGGCCGAAAACCGGTCACAACGAACTATCTCAGAAACCGGCCACAAGAAAATACTGACCCGCCACAACGAAAGCCGGCCTAGCAATCAACCGTCTGACGGAACTCCCAGGCAGATACCTGATTGTTGTATTCACGCCATTCGGCCTGCTTCATTTTCAGAAATGCGCGCACAACCTGTTCTCCCAGTGCGGAATTGAGAACAGTGTTGGCTTCGAGATATCGCAGGGAATCCAACAGCGTCTCAGGAAGTTTGCGAAGCTCCTCGGATTGAAGTTTGTCTGTGTAAGCATTGAAATCTCTTCGATTTCCGGGAACTCGTTTTTGCTGAATCCCATCCAGCCCTACAGCGAGAATTGCAGCCGCACACAGATAGGGGTTCGCAGTGTTGTCGCAGAGCCGCAATTCAACACGTCCACCTTCCGGAATTCGGATCATGTGAGTTCGATTGTTGCCAGCGTAGCTGATTCGATTGGGCGACCAGGTTGACCCTGATGTAGTTGTTGCCGCATGTAGTCGACGATACGAATTGACCGTCGGATTGACGATCGCGCACAACGCTTCGGCAGAATGGAGAACTCCGCCCAGAAAATGGTAAGCCATTTCAGACAACCCGCAGGCATCATTCGAATCCGCGAACAGATTGTTCTTCGTCCCTTTGGCCCACAACGACAAATGAGTATGGCACCCGTTACCGGTCAGCTGTGAAAATGGCTTCGGCATAAACGTCGCGCGATAGCCGTGCTGTTCGGCCAGCGTCTTCACCAGGTACTTAAAGAATATCTGCCGGTCGGCCGTCGTCAGCGCGTCTGAGTACTTCCAGTTGATCTCGTACTGTCCGTTCGCGTCTTCATGGTCATTCTGATAAGGCTCCCAGCCAAGTTCCTGAATCGAATCGCAGATCTTTGAAATCAAATCATAACGGCGAGTCAACGCCTGCTGATCGTAGCAAGGCTTCGATAGTTCATCTCGCGGATCACTGATCGCCTTTCCATCAGGGGTCAACAGGAAGAACTCGGGCTCAACGCCCGTCTTGAGTTCATAGCCCAACTTCCCGGCGACATCCATCTGCTGTTTCAGGACATTTCGGGGAGCCTGAGCCAGCGGTCGACCATCCATCCAGAGATCTGCAGCCAGCCAGCCAACTTCCGGTTTCCATGGCAACTGGATCAAGCTGTTTGGGTCAGGCTTGGCGAAGATGTCTGGATCAGCAGGCGTAAGATCCAGCCAGGTTGCAAACCCAGCGAAAGCAGCCCCCGCTTCAGCAACTTCATCAATCACCTGCGCCGGAACAAGTTTCGCTCGCGAGACGCCATAAAGATCTGCATAAGACACCAGAAAATAGCGAATGCCCAATTCTTTAGCACGCTGCGACAACGCCATGAGCAGAACCTCGGAGAGCTAAAACCCGGAGTATCAAAATGATGAACCAAATCGCCCGAGTTTT
Organism: uncultured Planctomycetaceae bacterium; assembly: GCA_903823635.1. Taxonomy (GTDB): domain Bacteria; phylum Planctomycetota; class Planctomycetia; order Planctomycetales; family Planctomycetaceae; genus SXXK01. Next base: position 266 of record CAIJTV010001046.1, on the reverse strand, counting down.
ACAGGCTGCGGAATGCCTTTGTGTCGTGCGCATCTGTGAACTCGGAACGCGTCTTACTGCTGAAGCAATTCATGGACCGCATTGCGAATAAAGTCAGCATCTGCCGGACTCTTGAGAGGATTCCCGGCCCGATGGCCCCACGCGGAAATCAAGGGCTCAACCCGACAGCTCGCGATATACTGCGCTTCAAGACGACAATCGTCTTCCGTGAAATAAAGATCCGAACGCCCAGGCATCAGCAAAGTCCTGGCGCTGATCCTCCGCAG
>CAIJTV010001045.1:0-2344 GCA_903823635.1 uncultured Planctomycetaceae bacterium | reverse complement strand
GTCGACTGGTCTGGCCGGCGGCGTTGGCATCAAAGTATTCGAAGAAATCGGGCTACGATGGACGATGGCCGATACTCGCATCGACAGAAATATTGGCGATGGTTTCAGCATCGACGCTTTGAACCATGATGACGTTCTGACGACGCACTTTGACGCCACGAATTCTACGTTTAATGAAAACACATTAACGGGTCTTCGCAATCAGGGAACATCGTTCGGATCCTTCACCGTTACTGGAAGTCAGTTTAACGACAACCTCGAAGACGGCGTTCGCATGGTTTCGGTCACGGACAAGAATGACACCTTGTACCAACGCCGGATTGGCGGCCGAGACATTGATGTCAGCGCCCTGAACAATCAGTTTATGGGAAATGGCCAGAGTGGCATCCAATTGGGCCAGGGTGTTTCCGCTGCCTTCGGTGACGGAACCGTCGCCAATGCAAACTACTTCAGTGGCAACGGTGAAGACGGCCTGAAGCTGACGCAGCACAACAGCCCTCATGCAGACAGACTGGGTTTGCGACGACTGATTCAGACCAACCGCAATTACTTCCAGAACAACGGAAGCAACGGAATCGATATTGGTCACGATGCTGGCAACCCGGTATTCCCGACACTTCGAGAACCCGGAAATGGCGAACATGGCGATGAAGTAGCGACCGACATCAACGTCGTAGTCAACAATGCTGTTGTCAGCGGCAATATTGGAGATGGCATCGAGTATCTTGCAGATTCACAATTGGAAGTGCCACGTGTGACGGGCGGAGGACAGGATGTGGGCTTCCAGGCCCGTTCATCGCTGACGGTCAGCAACAGCCGAGTGGCTTCAAACATTGGACGCGGGATCGACATTCTGAACCGCAGGAATTCAAACAGCTACGTTTATGTCATCAACAACGATGTTCTGAGTAACGGTGACGAAGGCATTTATGTCGTCAATGCGGCGGCCGGTTCTCAGCTTCAGGGTTCGTCTGCGGACGTACTGGCTGTTGAAGTTACGGATACGGTCGGCGGACAGATTGAACTTCGGGTTCAGGACAATCTGATCGAATCCAACGGGAACGCGACGGATCGTTCGCGAGTTCAGCTTGAAACCACCCCCAGTGATTTCTTCGGCACGGGGCGGGACAAAACCGGGCAGGCCTATAATGGCACCAGAAATTCCCTTGGGGAACTGGTGAGTGACTGGGCTCCGAACACCGAATTGATCCCTGGAACATTGGGTGGCCTTGTCGTTCGCGTGGGATCACTGGATTCCGTTGGATCATTGGCCGCGGCAAATGCGGGCTTCGAACTGGGACAGTCGGGGATCGACGCCGAAGTCTGGAATAACTCGTTTGACGGTAACTTTGGCCCTGACGTCTATTTCGACAGCTTTACTTCGGGATTAGCTGGCCAGACGCTTGGGGGCTTCAATGCGGCGCAAGGATTCGGCTTCAACGGAGTCAGGGATCCGCTGTCTCGCTTCGACCTGTCCTTCCGCAGGAATCAGGGAAATCAACTGGACGTGATCAACGGATTCGCCTACCAGGACAACTGGGAATCGAAGTTCAAATCCCGAAACGGAGTCGGTAATCCTCCCACATCCTCGGCCCCAAACGACAGCCTTACGCTCGATGATCCGGGGCATTGGGATCAGGAGCCTGGCGATTTGTGGTCTCGTAAACGTAACATGACAAGAACGAGCGGTCGGATCGACAACAGGATGGGAGACGTTCCTGGCTCGCACAATTTTGTGGACCCCGGCGTGAACTGGAGTTATGACGGTACAGGGACGTCAACGTGGCGAGTGGAATCGGACTTCGACTTTAATAACTTTGGACAGTCCAGCTCCACGGACGGCTACAGCAACTTCTATACTGAAGTCAATTTCCTGGATGGACAGTTTTTCCCGGATAGCCCATGGTCGTACCAGTGGGATACCGGCATCAACACCGGATCATTCACGGGGCAGACCCCGTACTCGCTGTCTCGCGGAGATATCTTTAACGTTCGAGCCGGCGAGAATCCAATCGTTGCTGACGAACTGGACGACAACAACGGCTTCGTTTCTGCCTTTGACTTAGGAAGTATCGCCGGGGCTGGAAACGTCGTTAATGATCGCACTGTGGACGGAAACCTGAACCTGAACGTGAAGGGTGATCGCGACTACTTCCGATTCACTCCGGCCGGGACGGGGGCTCTCGATGTGAATCTTGATGTTCTGGACGGCCTTGGTGACAACCTGCGGTACATGATTTATGAGGTTGATGCGACAAACCGCACGGAAGAGGTCGCTAAGTTTCTGACTCCGAACCAGTTGCCAGCCTATGTTACCGTGAATCCCGGTGGCAGTTCCACGATG
>CAIJTV010001044.1:0-2729 GCA_903823635.1 uncultured Planctomycetaceae bacterium | reverse complement strand
GGTCAGGCTCTGGCGGAAATTTCCCGCTAAGGGGCTTCAGGTCGACCTTTTGGATTGTTCATGTCACAAGCGGTGCTTGTTGAAGCTGTTTCGGGGTTAGTCATGTCCGAATTGCGTTCAGATTCTCGTCCTGACAGTGTGCTGGAAGATCCAGGTGCGCTGGCTGTTTCGACGATGTACGCTCAATCGTATATGACGGCCGCGGTGGCTGCTGGCAGCACCTCGCCCGAAGAAGAGTTGAATTCACTCCTTGATGATGTCCTCGCAAAATTCCCGGAGTTTCGGGATTTGCTGATGTCGGACCTGATCGGGCGAGATGACAAGCTGGCGGTTATTGATCGAGTAATCGCGGCGAAGTGTTCCGAGTTCTTCGCAAATTTTCTGCGAGTACTGATTCGTCATGGGCGCATTTCATTGCTGCCGATGATTCGCAGTGTTCTGGTGAAATTGCAGGAACAGGCAGCGGGCAAGCAAAGAATCCGCGTGCGTTCCGCGCGGCCTCTGTCTGGCTCTGCCCGTGCAAAGATTGTTGATCATCTGAAGAGTACATTTGGGTTTGAACCCATTCTGCAGGAAACAGTCGATGCATCGTTGCTCGGCGGTGTGGTGCTGCAGGTTGGTGATACTGTTTATGATTCATCGCTGCGATCCCGGCTGAAACAGCTTAAGGGTCGTCTGGTGGAGAAAGCATTCAATGAAATTCAAAGCGGACGAGATCGCTTCAGTCATCCAGAAGGAGATTGAAGACTTTCGCGGTCAGATTCAGACCGCAGAAGTTGGTCGCGTAATCGAAGTCGGTGACGGGATTGCTCGTTGTACCGGCCTGTCGAATGTGATGTCCGGCGAAATGCTGGAGTTCCCAGGCGGCATTCGCGGTTTTGCGTTCAACCTTGAAGAGAACAGCGTCGGCGTCGTGATTCTCGGGGACTACCTGAAAATTGCGGAAGGTGACGAAGTTCGCTCGACGGGCAAGCTGTTGTCTGTGCCGGTTGGCGAAGCGTTGCTGGGTCGCATGGTTGATCCACTGGGCAATCCGCTCGACGGCAAAGGCCCCGTATTGACATCGGAGACTCGGCCGGTTGAATGGCTGGCGGCGGGTGTTGCCGAGCGTCAGCCTGTCAAAGAACCGCTCCAGACCGGGATCAAGGCGATTGACGCCATGACTCCAGTGGGTCGTGGCCAGCGCGAATTGATCATCGGCGACCGAAAGACAGGCAAGACAGCCATCGCAATCGACACCATCCTGAACCAAAAGGACACGGGGGTCATCTGCGTTTACGTGGCTTGTGGTCAGCGAGCGTCTTCGATTGCCGGCGTGATGGAAGTTCTGCGTGCTAATGGCGCGCTGGATTACACCATCGTTGTTGCGGCGACCAGTGCTGATCCTGCTCCTATGCAGTACATCGGACCATACGCCGGTGCGGCGATGGCTGAGTACTTTATGTACAAGGGCAAGCACACTTTGATTGTGTATGATGACTTGTCGAAGCAGGCCGTTGCTTATCGTCAGTTGTCACTGTTGATGCGTCGTCCTCCAGGTCGTGAAGCGTTTCCCGGGGACGTGTTCTACTGCCACAGCCGACTTCTTGAGCGAGCGGTCAAGCTGAACAAGGAACTGGGCGGTGGTTCAATGACGGCTCTGCCAATCATTGAAACGCTGGAAGGCGAAGTTTCTGCTTACATTCCGACTAACGTGATTTCGATCACCGACGGCCAGATTTATCTTGAGCCGGACTTGTTCTGGAAGGGGATTCGTCCCGCGATCAACGTCGGTGTGTCCGTGAGCCGTGTGGGTGGTAACGCTCAGACAAAGGCCATGAAGAAAGTGGCGGGGAGTCTCCGACTTGACCTTGCTGCGTTCCGTGAACTGGAAGCTTTTGCTCAGCTTGGAACAGAACTCGACAAAGACACACAGGCACAACTCGACCGCGGTTACCGCATGGTGGAGATTCTGAAGCAGCGACAATTCGGACCATTGCATGTTGCCGACCAGGTGGTCGCAATTTACGCAGGTACGAAGGGCTACTTTGACAAGGTGCCTGTGGCTAAGGTTGCAGAGACCGAAGCTCAGCTTCACGAGTTTATCCGAACAGAGCACGCGGACTTCCGTGACAAGTTGGTTGCAGAAGCGGCTCTGACGGAAGAGATCGAACGCATGCTCAAGAAGGCTCTTGAAGCATTCGTTGCCCGGTTAGCGGTCAAGAGTTGACGGTACAAAATCTATAGAAGTGTTTCTCGGAGGGCGTACGCCCTGCCAATCGCCCTGTAGGGATGTTGTTGATTCATGGCAAACAGACGCTTACTTGTCAAACGGCTCAAAGCGGTGCGCAATATCCGCAAGATTACGCGCACGATGGAGCTGATTGCGACCAGTCGTTTCAAAAAGGCAATGGATCGAGCTGCAGAGGCTGCGGAGTACACTCGGAAGATTTCTGAGATCGTCGGAGATCTGGGTCGTGCAAATCTGAAATTCTCTCATCCGTTGCTTGAGAAGCGAACGGAAGAGAAGAAGAGTATTCTGCTGGTCCTGACTTCAAACCGTGGACTTTGTGGCGGATACAACGCAAGCGTGCTGCGACAGACGGTGGCTCATATCCGTGGCCTGAAGGAGAAGGGGATCGAGTATTCGATCGAAGTCTCTGGCAAGCGCGGGATCAAGTTCATGAACTTCCAGAAGATTGCATACGCCCAATCTTATACTCACTTTGAAGATCAGCCGAAGTTCGAAG
>CAIJTV010001043.1:0-6481 GCA_903823635.1 uncultured Planctomycetaceae bacterium | reverse complement strand
TGGCGTAGGGGGCCATAGAAAAATCGGCTGTGATCGCGGTGATGAGTGGCGCACCAGGCCAGCCCATATCGCCGTCCTAATCGATTCGGTTCGTATCGTCGAGGCAAAGAATGTGACCGGCCCCTTCAATCCTTATTTGGCCAAGTCATGCTCGTTCTTCTGTTCTGCGATGTCGGACGGGAGTTTTTCACTGGAGGCGGGCAAAGATGTTGGAAAGGTGCTCCTCATTCGGCGTCCTGAAATTCGGTCGCCGGTGACAAAGAATAACTCGCGACGCGCATTGGGATCGCCATGCCGATTTTCATCGTTCGATGAGAGGTCGCTCTTGCCGCTGTCGTTGAACATGATCGAATACCCTGAGTTCCTCTCCGCACGCGCGAAAACCATTGTTGCACATAACACCAGCAGGATTCCGGATTGCCTTTAAGAGTGCTTCCTTGCAGCCTCAACCCTCGCCCGAGCAGCGAGAAGCGGAGTGCTTTCTGTTGATAGAGGGCCGGACGGCATCAGAGTCCGCCATAAAACCCTTCTGATGCCGCAAGATTTGAGAAAACACGATCTGGCAATTTGGCAGGCGAACATCGCCAACCCCTGGAGACGCTGAATTTGACGCAAAACCCTTTTCTCTAATGATTTACGGCGTTTTTCTTCGGGCATGGCGTACCATGCCGGGGAGTTCCAAGAATTGGAACATGGTGTGCAGCCTTCGATTCTCTCTTCAGATCTGTCAGAGGACGCTGTCGTTTTCGGAGTGAGCAATGCCAATTTTTCGCTGGGGCCAGCCGTGGGATCCGTTCCGCGATCTTGAGCGAGAAGTCGATCGTCTGTTGCAGGGCGTCAGTTTGACTTTGCACGGCGTCCGGTTTGGTCGCCGATTTCCTCAGATTAATCTGCTGGAAATGGAAGACAGCTATGTGCTCGTTGCTGAAATCCCGGGCGTGGACTTGAAACAGCTTGAGGTCACAACGGCTTCCGGTTACCTGACGATCAAAGGGAATCGGCTACCTCCTGAAGAGGCGCGGGAAGACACTTTCCGCAGGCAGGAAAGGTTCCATGGTCCGTGGCAGCGAACTATTCAGCTTCCCGATCGAGTTGACGAAGAGGGAATGCGGGCAGATTACTCCGCCGGGATTTTGAAAGTGACGTTGCCGAAGGCGCCGTCAACGACTCCTCGTCAGATCAAAGTGAACGAAGGTTAGTCCCATGAGTGAATCTCGAGATCTCAGCCGACCGGAAGAAACTCAACAGCCCGTTGCCTCGGCGACGCCCGATCTGACTCCGTCTGCTGAGTCACAGGCGAATGTGGGTCCGCGTCTGCTGTTTAATCCGCCGATCGATATCTATGAAACGCCCGATGGGCTGGTTCTCTACGCGGATCTGCCGGGTGTTACCGCGGAGGGATTGGATCTGCAGGTTCAGGACAACAAGCTGACCTTGTTTGGAAGAATCTCACGTACGGATGCTCTGCCGATCTCAGTGATCCACCAGGAGTACCAGCTGGGTGACTTTCTGCGATCGTTCATCCTGAGCGATGAGGTTGATCATGAACGCATTCAGGCGAAACTGACCAACGGCGTTTTGAGAGTCGACTTGCCTCGAGCCGCACGGGCCAAGCCACGACGCATCGAAGTTTCACCGGGATAAGAAGTCCGGAGGCCGTTATGCCTCCGGAACTCTCGTGCGTTTTCAAACATCTACGATGCAGGTTGGACATTCTTGTCCGACTGAGTTTCGACGGGCAAGAATGCCCATCCTACGTGAATCACTGCTTAGTGTACTCGCTGGCCAGGAACAGAGCCTGTATCCGGAGTCAGCAGAAACACTTCCGGTCCACCACTTCCGCTGGCACAGACCATGCCCTGGCTGAGCCCGAACTTCATCTGACGCGGCTTTAGGTTGGCGACGCAGATAACAAGTCGGCCGACAAGATCTTCGGGCTTGTAGGCCGCCTTGATTCCGGCGAAGACGTTGCGAGTTTCCCCGCCGCCCAGTGACAAAGTCAGTTGCAGCAGCTTGTTGGCACTGGGCACATGATTCGCCTCAATGATTCGCGCGACACGCAGGTCAATTTTTACGAAATCATCGATGGTGCATTCGGTGGCCAGAGGCTCATTGGCTAATGCGACTCCCGCATCCTTCCATGAGTCCGCCGGATGGAAATTGACGGCCGGAGTTTCTGCTGCAGACGCGGCTGGTTCAGCAGCGCCCTGTTCAGCGGCCATCTGTTCTTTACTTTCTTCGATCATCGCTTCAACCTGTTTCGTTTCAATGCGTTTCATTAAGTGGGTGAATGGGCTGACGAGTGTTCCCGTCAGTGGCGTTTGTGCGTCGCACCAGTTTGTGATTGGTCGATTGAGCAGTTCTTCGGATTGTTTTGCCAGGCCTGGAAGAATCGGGGCCAGATAAGTCTCGATCTGTCGGAAGAGATTTAAAGTGATCGAACAGACGTCGCGGAGTTCGTCGGCTTTTGTCGGATCCTTGCGAATCACCCACGGCTGACGATCGTCGACAAACTTATTGGCTTTGTCCGCCAGAGCCATGATTTCGCGAGTGGCTGCGTTGTAATTGCAGTTCTCGAAATGCTCGGCAATCAGTTCACCCTTTTCGGCGGCAGCGGCAAAGAGCCCGCCGTCATCAGGGTACGAATCGCTCAGCGTTTGTCCTGCGAGGAACCCGGCCGAGCGTGAGGCCAGATTGACAACTTTACCGACCAGGTCGGAGTTGAATCGGGACACAAACTCGTCAAGGTTCAGATCGATGTCATCGAGACCTGTTCCCAGTTTGCTTGCATAGTAGTAGCGAAGTGCTGCGGAGGGCAGATGATTGAGATAGGTCCGGCCCATCACAAACGTGCCCTTCGATTTGGACATTTTCTCGCCGCTTACGGTGAGGAATCCGTGGATATGAACCTTTTTGGGAAGATTGCAGCCTGCCGTCTTCAGCATGCCGGGCCAGAACAGCGTATGGAAATACGTAATGTCCTTGCCGATGAAATGATGAATCTCCGCCGAGGACTTGCTGCTCCACCAGTCATCAAGATTCTGGTTATTGCGTTTGCACCATTCGTGCGTGGACGCCATGTAGCCGATCGGAGCATCAAACCAGACGTACCAATAGTGCCCCTTCTTGTCCGGGATCTCAAACCCGAAATACGGCGCGGGTCGGGATACGTCCCAGTCTCGCAGCGGTTCTCCGAGAAAATGTCCTTTGAGATAATTGGCGATCTCAGGCTGCAGATGAGAACCATCCTGAGTCCACTCATTCAGGAATTCATGCAACTGTTCGAGTTCGATAAAAAGATGTTCGGCTGTTCGAATCTCCGGGACAGCTCCTGACAGCGTGCTTTTGGGATTCTTGAGGTCTGCTGGAGTGTAAGCGGCTCCGCAGACGCTGCAGTTATCGCCTGGCTGATCTTCAGCGCCGCACTTGGGACAGTTGCCGCGAACGAATCGATCGGCCAGAAAAGTTCCGGCGACGGGATCGTAAAGCTGAGCGACGTCTTTCTCTTTGACGAGCCCTGCTTTGCGGATGGAAGCCCAGATCTCATTACACAGCGCCTGGTTCTCAGAGCTGTTGGTGCTGCCGTAATTGTCGAACTCGATCTGAAAACCACCGAAGTCCCGGACGTGAGCTTCTCTCATGTCCGCGATGACGGCTTCTTCGGAGCGGCCCTCTTTGCGAGCTCGAATCATGATGGCTGTGCCGTGAGTGTCGTCGGCGCAGACGTAAAGGCACTGATGGCCGCGCAGTTTCTGGAAACGCACCCAGATGTCTGTCTGGATGTATTCCACGAGATGGCCAATATGAATATGGCCATTTGCGTAGGGCAGGGCGGATGTGACGAGAATCTGACGGGTCATTGTCTGAGTGATCCGATCGACAAAAAGCGAATGTTCAGTGCGCTGTCGGGTGTTGGAAAAGGGGGCACGGTTTAGAGAATGGGACAGGAACCTGGAGCCAATTGGCCTGCAGAATGCGGCCTGCTTTTGGTTTCGGCCCCTTTTAGGACGTGTTTTCCGGACGTCGACAGCGCGAATTGGACCTGACAGAGGGAAACCGGTCAACCGGTGAAACAGGTCTCTCTGCTTCGACACAGGCGGAAAACATGCGGTTCAGCGAGTCGTTCCAGTATCAGCAGTGTCTGATCGGCTGGAACTACAGTGGCGGAACACTGACATTGCCGCATTTTCGGCTGTCCAATACTCTGCGCACCCAGAATCCTCACTTTTTAACTTTGCACTGTCGTCAGCGAAACATGACCATTCACGGAAGAACGGGTCTCTGCTGTCCGATCGCTGGTCTTCCAGTCGATCGTAGGGACTGGCGTCGACTGCGCGAATGCGGTTTCGACTTTAGCGACGCTGATCCGGTTTCCGCAGGCGATAAGAAGCCTATCAGCCACTCGTTGGAGTGGTGTCTATGAAACTGCTGCAGCGATACATCTTTAGTGAACTGTTGCGAGTGTTCAGTCTTCTGGTCATCGTATTGACCGTGATGCTGGTGTTTGTCGGTTTGTTTCGAGAAGCGACCGAGCGCGGGCTGGGAGCAGTTCAGATTCTGCAGATCATGCCGTTCGTCGTCCCCAGCATGTTGCCATTCACGATTCCTGCCACGTTGCTGCTGTCCGTCTGCGTTGTGTACGGGAGAATCTCGGGCGATCTGGAAGTGATTGCCGCCAAAGCCGCTGGTGTCAGTGCGACGCAGTTGCTGGCTCCGGCGTTTCTATTGGCATCGGTGTTGGCTGTCTGTTCGTTTGGAATGACGAATTATGCGATACCCTGGGCAGTGACCAACATCGAAAAAATCGTTACGCAGGCGATTGAAGATATCTTCCTGGAAGTTCTCGCCACACAGCAGATCTACAACGACCCCAATCAGGGATATTCCATCACGGTCAATGAAGTTCGTAATCGCACTCTGATGGAAGCCACTTTTCAGTACCGCCGAAAAGATCACCAACAGTACACGGTGCGAGCAAAAACGGCGCGGATCAAGTTTGATCTTGATAACCATGTCATCAAGCTTCAATTAAAACAATGGAATGGAAGTCAGCCCGGTTCTGATGTGGAAGGTGAGATGGACAACATGGAGCTCTCCTTTCCGATGCCATTGGAGATCGGAAAAGTCAAAGCTCGTCACATGACTCTGAACGCACTGAAACAGGGGATCATCGACAGTCAGATGGCGCAGGGTGCTCGTGAGCAGCAGTTGAATCAGGAAGCTGCGATGCTGATGCTGACCGGTGACTTCGAGCAATTGGCGGGTGATTCAATCGCAGCGATCGCTTCGGAAAAGAAGAAGGCGATCGGCGATGAGAGACGTTACCGAACAGAGATCCATAGTCGCTTTTCGATGGCGGCCAGTTGTTTCTTTTTTACTCTTGTTGGCGGTCCGTTCGCGATGTTACAGGCTCGCCGACAGTTCATCACCACCTTCATTATCTGCTTCCTGCCAATTCTGATCATCTACTATCCTGTGATGTTTCTGATGGTCAACCTTTGCAAAACCGGAAGCCTCGAACCGTGGTGGGCCGTTTGGGTCTCGAATGCGATCCTTTGCACCGTCGGGACAATCGTCCTTCGCAAGGTCGTTCAGCATTGATGACCTATTCTGTGCGTGGCCACGATTGAGGTTCATTTCTAAAGGTCTCCCGCGAACACTCGGCCTCAATGCGCACCGTGCGGAGCATGTTCCGATCGAAGATTTATCCGGCAGGGCAATGCTGTTCTTCTCGGCTATGGCGTTGAGATCCCTTCGTTGGCGGTTACACTGTTCACCAGCGGTCGTCTTTGATGTTGGTCAGCCGCTGTTTGTGACTCGCTTCTTGCAAGGTAACTTCGATGAGAATATCGGTCCTGGCGTCTCTGGCATTGGCCCTCATGGTCGTGGGCGGATCAACGGCTTCTAATCTGGTGGCTGGCGATACTCTGGTTTTCGAACCAAAGGCTCATGCTGATAAAGCCAAACACATCGTGCTGGTGTCGGGCGACGAAGAATATCGCTCAGAAGAAGCGTTGCCGATGCTGGGCAAGATTCTGAGCCAGAAGCATGGGTTCAAATGCACGGTCATCTTTGCGATGGGGCCGGACGGTGCGGACTACATGGACTCCAATAATCAGCAGGGTCTGCGTGGACTCTCTGCGCTGGATTCCGCAGATCTGATGATTATCGCGACTCGCTTTCGTCGGCCCGTCGCGGAAGAAGCGAAACATGTCACGGACTTTCTAAATGCCGGCAAGCCAGTGATTGGTCTGCGGACGGCTACTCACGCCTTCAATGGTGGCGAAAAATTTGGTGACTCGATCACCTTCGCGGAATGGGGCCGAAAGGTTCTCGGCGAAGAGTGGGTTTCTCATCATGGGCATCACAAGGTTGAAGGGGCTCGCAGTGTTGTTGAGCCGGGGGCTGAGAAGCATGTGATTCTCAAAGGCGTGGCTGAAATTTTTGCGCCCAGCGATGTTTACGGCGTTAAGCACCTGAC
>CAIJTV010001042.1:0-2599 GCA_903823635.1 uncultured Planctomycetaceae bacterium | reverse complement strand
GCTTATCTTTCTGGCGGCAGCGGACCGACAATCAACGCGATTGCCTCTTTGAAGAATCGCCAGCCCACGGTCGACCTGCTGATGATCCTGGCAGCTCTGGGAGCAGCGGCGATTGGCGAATGGATGGAAGGCGTCGTACTGCTGTTCCTGTTTTCGCTCAGCGGCACTCTGGAAGAGTTTGCGATGTACCGCACAACTCGGTCGATTGAATCACTGATTCAGCTTCGCCCGCGTGAAGCATGGCTTGTGAAAGAGGGAGTTGTTTCAGAGAAGCCGGTTCCAGTCGAGGAGCTCAAGGTCGGCGATTATGTTCGAGTTCGGCCAGGGGAACGATTTCCTGTCGATGGAGACGTCCTTGAAGGGGAAACCTGGGCCGACGAATCAACGCTGACGGGTGAGAGCGAGCAGATTCGAAAGGCCGTCGGGGCGAAAGTCTTCTCTGGCACGATCAACGGTTCCGGCAACATCCTGGTGAAGATGACAAAAGCCGTGGCCGACACCACGATCGCTCGAATCGTGCATATGGTGCAGGAAGCTCAGGCCCAGAAGACACCGACTCAACGCTTTGTCGAATCATGGCAGGCCCCGTATGTGCTGGGTGTGATCTTTACGTCAGGCTGCGTCTTTTTTGCCTCGCGACTGCTTCATTCCAGCGGCTGGCACGATGCCTTTTATCATGCCATGGTGTTGTTGGTGGCTGCATCGCCGTGTGCTGTCGTCGTCGGAGCACCGGCCGTGTTGTTGTCCGCGATTGCTCGCGCTGGTCGGCAGGGCATTTTGTTCAAGGGCGGTGTTCATCTGGAATCGCTCGGGCAGGTCAGCATCATTGCGTTCGACAAGACGGGAACTGTGACGCTGGGAAAACCGGCTGTTGCGGAAGTTTGGACGCCGGAAGGGACTGATCAATCACGATTACTGAGTCTTGCGGCCACGGTCGAACAGCGCAGTGAGCATCCGCTGGCCATCCCTGTGATTGCGGAAGTTCGCAGCCGACAGTTAAAACTCAGTGATGCAACGCTGACGGACTTTCACAGTCACACTGGGCTTGGAGTTCATGCACGCATTGACGGCGTTTGGGTTGGCGTCGGTCGCGAAACGCTGTTCGAGTCGCATGATGTAAAACTTCCGCCCGAACTGATTGAGCAGGCTCGCCGTATGCGCGAGGCGGGGCAGACGGCGTTGTTGGTCGCGACCGATGTGGCCGGGCTGATGGGTGTGATTGGAGTTGCAGATCAGATGCGTCCAGAAGCACCGGAGACGATGCGGTCTCTGAAGCAGATGGGAATTCGTCAGACCGTGATTCTAACCGGTGACCACGAACGAGTGGCTCGAAACATCGCCGCCAAGCTCGGGGCCGACGACGTCCGCGCCGGATTGATGCCGGACCAAAAAGTCGTTGAACTCAGTCGTCTGGCGGCTGAAGGCGATGTTGTTGCGATGGTGGGCGATGGCGTTAACGACGCGCCCGCTTTGGCAACGGCTCAGATTGGCATCGCGATGGGCGGTGCAGGGACGGACGTGGCTCTGGAAGTCGCCGATGTTGTGCTGATGAGCGACGATTTGCGAAGCTTGCCGGTGGCAATCTGGATCAGCCAAACAGCACGCCGCAGAGTACGCCAGAATATGACGTTTGCATTTTCGATGATTGCTTTACTCGTGTTGGCCACGTTCTTCGATCTGCCGTTGTGGCTGGGAGTACTAGGCCACGAAGGTAGCACGGTGCTGGTGGTGCTCAACGGCTTGCGAATTCTGTGGGAAAAGGTCCCGACATTTCATGCAGGGGCGTAGTGCGAGGTGAGCGTTCCGCTCGCTGTACCACCGTGCGTTGGACATTCTTGTCCGACCGTTCCCTTTTTGATGAAAAGATCTGTGGTATGAAGAACCTGCTCAATAACATCCATGCAATCACTGTCGTGGCCGGAATCCTCGTCGGCTTCGCAAATTCGGCCGCAGCCGATGAGCTGCCTAAGCAAAGCCTCGCCACAACGGTCAGCGAACTCGACGGCGAAAAGCAGCCGGTTTTGTATTGGGCCCCGGAATCCGCTTCGCAGCAACCTACGCCGCTGTTTGTCTTTCTGCATTCCTGGAGCGCGGACTATACCCAGGATAACAGCAAGTGGATGGTTGAGTGTGTGCGTCGCAACTGGATCTGGATTCATCCGAATTTTCGAGGCATCAATCAGACTCCCAAAGCCTGCGGTTCAAAATTCGCGCGGCAGGATATTCTGGATGCGATCCGATTCGCTCGCGAAAAATGGCAAGTTGATAACACGCGAGTTTACATCGCAGGGGTTTCGGGCGGCGGGCATATGTCGCTGCTGATGGCCGGGCATCATCCCGATAAATTCAGCGCGGTGTCGGCCTGGGTTGGGCCGATGGATCTGGCCGAATGGCACCGGTTTCACATGATCGATGGGAAGCCGGACAAGTATGCTCAGATGATTGAACTTTCTCTTGGCGGGCCGCCGGGAACATCCACCAAGATCGATGCGGACTATCGAGATCGCTCGCCGGTGTTCAACCTGTCTCGCACGGGCGATCTGCCGATCAGCATTCTGGCCGGCGTGCAGGATGGACATGCAGGCTCGGTGCCGGTGTC